>JAXDIC010000388.1:0-11892 GCA_034664185.1 Thermoleophilaceae bacterium | reverse complement strand
AGCCGGCGCCCTTGTGGGCCCTGGCCTGGACGAACGCGAAGCCGATCTGACCGGTCTTCCGGGTGTTCGGCAGGTCGTGCAGGAGCGTGATGCCCAGCACGACCGCTCCGGCGATCGTCAGGGCCACGGCGGCCGGTCGGCTGCGGCCGACGGCTGCGCCGAAGGCCATCAGGATCGCGAAGAGCCCGAGCAGCCCGACCGACCAGGAATGACTCTGGTGGCCGATCGTCAGGCAGCCGTCGCGGACCGATTTGCCCGCGAAGTCGCTGCAACTGGCGGTGATCGAAGTGACGTAGCGGATGTGCGTGAACTCGGTCACGATCATCAGCACGCCGGCGGCCACTCCGGCCACCAGCAGAAGCCCCGACAGGAGCCCCGCGCGCCGCACGCGAAGCGCGTCGGTTCGCAGGAAAACCCGTAGGCGGCGGCGAATCCCGCTGCTAGCATTCCCCCTCGGATTGCGGGCCGTAGAGCGGTCCGTGGGCGGCTCAGCCATCGGCATTGGCGGGGGCGAGCCGCAGGTCACAGATCCATGGATATCGATACCGCATAAGACGACCTTTCACTCGGGCGAAGAAGAGAACGTGAGGGGGCCCGAGGAGGCCCTTTTTTCTGCCCGAAACGAGCCACAGAGAGACTGACATGCCCAGAAAAGTTCCCCTCGAGAAGACGCGCAACATCGGGATCATGGCGCACATCGACGCCGGCAAGACGACCACGACCGAGCGCATCCTCTACTACACCGGCCGAACGCACAAGATGGGCGAGGTCCACGAGGGCGCCGCGGTGATGGATTGGATGGAGCAGGAGCAGGAGCGTGGCATCACGATCACCTCCGCCGCGACCACCGCTTACTGGAACGACTTCCGCATCAACATCATCGATACGCCGGGCCACGTCGACTTCACCGTCGAGGTCGAGCGGTCGCTGCGCGTGCTCGACGGAGCCATCGCGCTGTTCGACTCGGTCGCGGGTGTGGAGCCGCAGTCCGAGACGGTCTGGCGCCAGGCCGACAAGTACCGCGTGCCGCGCATCGCCTACATCAACAAGATGGACCGGGTCGGCGCCGACTTCGACCGCGGCATCGCGACGATGATCGACCGCCTGGGCGCGCATCCCGTTCCCATCCAGCTGCCGATCGGCGCGGAGGGCGACTTCAAGGGCGTCATCGACCTGGTGGCCGAGAAGGCCATCGTCTACAAGGACGACCTGGGCAAGGAGGTCGAGGTCACCGACATCCCGGCCGACCTGGTCGATGCCGCGCACGAGGCGCGCACCCACCTGATCGAGGCCGTCGCCGAGTACGACGACGACCTGATGGAGACCTACCTGGCCGAGCAGCCGATCGAGGTCGAGCGGCTCAAGGCCGACATCCGCAAGGCCACGCTGGACATCTCCATGACGCCCGTGCTGTGCGGCTCGTCGTTCAAGAACAAGGGCGTTCAACCCCTGCTGGACGCGGTCATCGACTACCTCCCCAGCCCGCTGGACGTCCCGCCCGTCATGGGCATCGAGCCCACCAAGGGCGACGAGGAGGGCGCGCCCGCCGAGCGGCCGCCATCCGACGAGGCGCCGTTCTCCGCGCTCGCGTTCAAGGTCATGTCGGACCCGTTCGTCGGCAAGCTCACCTACTTCCGCGTCTACTCGGGCAAGCTCGAGGCGGGCGGCCGCGTGCTCAACAGCACCACCGGCCGCACCGAGCGCGCGGGCCGCATCCTGATGATGCACGCCAACGACCGCGAGGAGCAGCCGGTGATCTACTCGGGGGACATCGCCGCCGCCGTGGGCCTCAAGCAGACCTCGACCGGCGACACGCTCTGTGCGCCCGACGCCCCGATCATCCTCGAGACGATCAACTTCCCGGACCCGGTCGTGCACGTCTCGATCGAGCCCAAGACCAAGGTCGACCAGGAGAAGATGGGCGTGGCGCTCGCCCGTCTCGCCGAGGAGGACCCCACCTTCCGGATCCGCACCGACGACGAGACCGGCCAGACCGTGATCTCCGGCATGGGCGAGCTGCACCTCGAGGTCATCGTCGATCGCATGCGGCGGGAGTTCAACGTCGAGGCGGCCGTCGGCCGGCCCCAGGTGGCCTACCGCGAGACGGTGCGGGACACGGCCACCAAGGTCGAGGGCAAGTTCATCCGCCAGACCGGCGGCTCGGGCCAGTACGGCGTCGTCTACATCAACCTCGAGCCCGCGCCCGGCGAGGGCTTCGACTTCGTCAACAAGATCAAGGGCGGGTCGGTGCCGTCGGAGTTCATCCCGGCCGTCGAGAAGGGCATCGAGGAGGCGCTCGAGACCGGCGTCAAGGCCGGCTACCCGATGGTCGACGTCCGCGCCACGCTGACCGACGGGAAGTACCACGACACGGACTCGTCGGAGATCGCCTTCAAGATCGCCGGCTCGCTGGCCCTCAAGGAGGCCGCCAAGCGGGCCAAGCCGGTCCTGCTCGAGCCGATCATGGCCGTGGAGGTCGTCACCCCGCAGGACTTCCTGGGCGACGTGATCGGCGACCTCTCGCGCCGGCGCGGCCGGGTCGAGGGCCAGGAGCCGCAGGGCAACGCCCTCGCCGTGAAGGCCAGCGTCCCGCTCGCGGAGATGTTCGGATACGCCACGGACCTGCGCTCCAATACGCAGGGAAGGGCCAACTACAGCATGCAGTTCGACCGCTATGACGAGGTCCCGGCCAACCTGGCCGAGACGATCGTCGGCGAGCGCAGCGGCGAACCGGTCGCAGCGAGCGCTTAGCGGCTACATTTCACCGGTTCGCCCCAAGGCGGCCGGCCTAACGAGGCTTTCGAAAGGAGCAACACCAGTGGCGAAGGAGAAGTTCGAGCGCGACAAGCCGCACGTCAACGTCGGCACGATCGGGCATATCGACCACGGCAAGACGACGCTCACGGCCGCCATCACCAAGATCCTCTCAGAGGAGTACGGCGGCCAGGCACGGAGCTTCGAGGAGATCGACAACGCGCCCGAGGAGAAGGAGCGCGGGATCACCATCGCCACCTCGCACGTCGAGTACGAGACGGCCAACCGGCACTACGCCCACGTCGACTGTCCGGGCCACGCGGACTACATCAAGAACATGATCACGGGCGCCGCCCAGATGGACGGCGCCATCCTCGTGGTCTCCGCCGCCGACGGCCCGATGCCGCAGACGCGCGAGCACATCCTGCTGGCCCGCCAGGTCGGCGTCCCCTACATCGTCGTGTTCCTCAACAAGGTCGACATGGTCGACGACGACGAGCTCCTCGAGCTGGTCGAGGTCGAGGTGCGCGACCTGCTCTCCGAGTACGACTTCCCCGGCGACGACATCCCGTTCGTCCAGGGCTCGGCGCTCAAGGCGCTCGAGGGCGACGCGGACCAGAAGCAGAAGATCCTCGACCTGGCCGAGCAGCTCGACACCTACATCCCGGAGCCGGAGCGCCCGCTGGACAAGCCGTTCCTGATGCCGGTCGAGGACGTCTTCTCGATCACCGGCCGCGGCACCGTCGCCACTGGACGCATCGAGCAGGGCATCGTCAAGACCGGCGAGGAGGTCGAGATCGTCGGCATCAAGGAGCAGACCGACAAGACGGTCGTGACCGGTGTCGAGATGTTCCGCAAGATCCTCGACGAGGGCCAGGCAGGAGACAACGTCGGCTGCCTGCTCCGCGGCACCAAGCGCGAGGACATCGAGCGCGGCCAGGTGCTGTGCAAGCCGGGCTCGATCACTCCGCACACCAAGTTCAAGGCCGAGGTGTACTGCCTGAAGAAGGAGGAGGGCGGGCGCCACACGCCGTTCTTCAACGGCTACCGGCCGCAGTTCTACTTCCGCACCACCGACGTGACCGGGGTGGCGAACCTGCCCGAGGGCACGGAGATGGTCATGCCGGGCGACAACGTCCAGATGACGATCGAGCTGATCCAGCCGATCGCCATGGACCAGGGACTCCGCTTCGCCATCCGCGAGGGTGGGCGGACGGTTGGCTCGGGGGTGGTCACCGAGGTCGTCGAGTAAGTCGCTCTTCACCGGCCGAAGCTGAGCAGCGCTCCGGGGGGCGGGCCGCAGGAGGCCCGCCCTCGGCACGTCCGAAGGCACGGTCAGGCGGCAGACGAAACCACCGAAGCCCATGGCTGCGCTCACCCAGAACAAGATCCGGATCCGGCTGAAGGCCTATGACCACTCGGCCATAGAGCAGGCTGCCCGCGAGATCGTGGAGACCGCCACGCGCACCGGCGCGACGGTCTCGGGTCCCGTGCCGCTGCCCACCGAGAAGAACGTGTACTGCGTCATCCGCGGTCCCTTCAAGGACAAGGACTCGCGCGAGCACTTCGAGATCCGCACGCACAAGCGGCTGATCGACATCCTGCAGCCCACGCCCAAGACGGTCGACTCACTCCAGCGGCTCGACCACCTGCCGTCCGGCGTGGACATCCAGATCCAGTTGATTTGAGACGTCTGTGGCCGCTCTGCTAGGCAAGAAGTTGGGAATGACCCAGTTCTTCACGGACGACGGGACGGTGGAGCGCGTCACCGTGGTCGAGGCCGGCCCCTGTCACGTGACGGGGATCCGCACCCACGAGCGCGACGGCTACGAGGCCGTGCAGCTCGGGTTCGGCGAGGCCAAGGAGAAGAGCCTGACCAAGGCGCGCTTGGGCCACCTCAAGAAGGCGGACGCTCCGCCGCTCCGCCGCCTGGCCGAGTTCCGCGACGAGGCCGGCGAGCTGCAGGTGGGCCAGACCATCACGGTCGATGCCTTCGAGAAGGGCCAGCATGTGAAGGTCTCCGGAGTCTCGAAGGGCAAGGGCTTCCAGGGCACGATCAAGCGGCACAACTTCACGCGCGGTCCGGCCTCGCACGGCTCGCACAACGTGCGCGCCCCGGGCTCGATCGGCGCATCCGCCACTCCCTCGCGCGTCTTCAAGGGCATCCGCGGCCCCGGGCAGATGGGCAACAAGCGCGTCACCCAGAAGGGGCTCGAGGTCGTGGACGTGCAGCCCGACCAGAACCTGCTTCTGCTTCGCGGCTCGGTGCCCGGCCCGCGCGGCGGCATCGTCGAGATCAGGACGGATTCCTGATGGCCAAGCCCACCGCTCCCTACATCGGCAAGTCCGGCAAGGCCGACCTCGACGAGGTCGTGTTCGGCGAGCCGTTCCACATGGCGCTGGTACACGAGGCCGTCAAGGCCGAGCTCAACGCCAAGCGGCGCGGCACGGCGTCCACCCGCACGCGCGGCGAGGTGGCCATGACGGGCGCGAAGGCGTTCCGCCAGAAGGGCACGGGTCGCGCCCGCGCCGGCGCGCTGTCCACGCCGCAGCGCACGGGCGGCGGCGTCGCCTTCGGCCCCAAGCCGCGTGGCTTCACCGTCAAGGTAAACCGCAAGGCCCGCCGCCGCGCGATGCGCTCCGCGCTGTCGCTGCACGCCGATCGCGGGTCGCTCGCCGTCATGGACCCATCCGACTTCGACACCCCGTCGACCAAGAGGGCGGCGGAGGCGCTGAGCGGCTTCGGCGAGGGACGCGCCCTGGTGGTGCTCGCCCGCGAGGGCGAGGAGGGCGCCGTCAAGTCGCTTCGCAACATCCGCGGCATCAACGTGCTGGCGGCCGACGCCGTGGGCGTTTCGGATGTGATCGGCGCGGCGCGCCTGGTGCTCTCACAGGGCGCGCTCGACCGGCTCACCGCCGTTGCCCGGCCGCCCGAGCGCGGCTCCGCGGCCGCCGCCTCGGAGGAGGCCGCCGCGTGAACGCCCGGAGCGTGGTCATCAAGCCGATCGTGTCCGAGAAGAGCTATGCGCTGCTCGCGGCCAACAAGTACACCTTCCGCGTGCACGACGACGCGCACAAGACCCAGGTCCGCCAGGCGGTCGAGGAGATCTTCGGCGTGCGCGTGCTCGATGTGCGCACCATGACCGTCCGGCCCAAGCCCAAGCGCCGTGGGGTCACCTCCGGCAGGACTCGCGGCTGGAAGAAGGCCATCGTGCAGCTGCACGCGGAGGACCACATCGAGCTCTTCGAGGGACAGGAAATCGGGGAGTAGCCGATGCCGCTCAAGCGCCACAAGCCCACCAGTCCCGGTCGCCGGTTCGCCACCTACTCGGACTTCGCCGAGGTCACGCGCAGCGAGCCCGAGAAGTCGCTCACCGAGGGTCTCAGCAAGAGCGGCGGGCGCAACTCGCGCGGCCGCAAGACCTCACGCCACCGCGGCGGCGGCGCCAAGCGGCGCTACCGGATCATCGACTTCAAGCGCCAGAAGGACGGCGTGCCCGCCCGCGTGGCCGCCATCGAGTACGACCCAAACCGCACGGCCTACATCGCGCTGCTCCACTACGCCGACGGGGAGAAGGCGTACATCCTCGCGCCCAGCCGGCTGCGCGTGGGCGCGACGGTGCAGTCGGGGGTCGACGCCGACATCCAGCCCGGCAACTGCCTGCCGCTGCGCGCGATCCCCACGGGCACCACCGTGCACAACGTGGAGCTGTCGCCGGGCCGCGGCGGCCAGATGGGCCGCTCCGCCGGCGCCGCCATCCAGCTGGTGGCCAAGGAGGGCAACCGGGCCACCCTGCGCCTGCCGTCGGGCGAGATGCGCATGGTGCCGATCGAGTCGCGCGCGTCCATCGGGTCGATCGGCAACGCCGACCATCAGAACATCTCGATCGGCAAGGCCGGCCGCAACCGTCACAAGGGCAAGCGACCCCAGACGCGCGGTACGGCCATGAACCCGGTCGACCATCCGCACGGAGGCGGCGAGGGCTCGACCACGGCTGGCCGCCACCCGGTCACCCCGTGGGGCGTGCCCACGCTGGGCTACCCCACGCGCAAGAAGCGCAAGGCCTCCGATCGCATGATCGTGCGCCGTCGCCGACGCGGGAAGGGCAAGAGGTAGCCGATGTCCAGATCTTCCAAGAAGGGACCGTGGGTCGAGGAGCGCCTCATGGGCCGCATCGAGGCCATGAACTCCTCGGGCGACAAGCACATGATCAAGACCTGGTCGCGTACCTCCACGATCTTCCCCGAGATGGTGGGCCACACCATCGCCGTCCACGACGGCCGCAAGCACGTACCGGTCTTCATCTCGGAGTCGATGGTCGGGCACAAGCTCGGCGAGTTCGCGCCCACGCGCCTGTTCCGCGGCCACGCCGGCTCGGAGAAGGCGAGGATGCGGTGATCGACGACGAGAAGCAGACGCCGGCCGAGGCCGAGGACCAGACGGCCGAGGATCAGGCGGCCGAGAAGCCGGCCACCAAGCGCCCGCGCCGCCGCCGCAAGAAGGCCGACCCTGCCGCTGAGGCTCCGACCGCCGAGGCCAAGGCCGACGACGCCGAGCCGGAGGCCCCCACGGCCGAGGCCAAGTCCGGCGACGACGCCGACGACGCGAAGCGGGCAGCCGCCGACGACGACGCCACGGCGGAGGCCGCCGAGGCCGAGGGCGAGCCCGAGGCGGAGGACGACGACGCCACGCCCGCCGAGGACAAGCCCAAGCGGGGCCGCCGCGGCGCAGCCGAGGTCACAACCGCCGCCCGCCCGCACGTCGCCACGCCCGCGCGCCGCTCCCCCGACGGCGCCGTCGCCGTGCGCGCCAAGGCCAAGTACGTGCGCTGCGCGCCGCGCAAGGCGCGGCTCGTGATCGACCACATCCGCGGCAAACCGGTCGATCAGGCGCGTGCCATACTCCTTCACACGCCGCGTGCGGCCTCGCGGGACGTCCTGAAGCTTCTGGACTCCGCAATCGCCAACGCGGAGAACAACCACGAGCTGGTCGCCGACGAGCTGGTGGTGGGCCAGGCCTTCGTGGACGAGGGCCCCACGCTCAAGCGCTACCGTCCGCGCGCGCTGGGCCGGGCCACGAGGATCCGCAAGCGGACGAGTCACATGACGATCACGCTCACCACAAACGAGAACGGCAGGTAGAGGAATGGGTCAGAAGGTCCATCCCGAGATCCTGCGCGTCGGCTACATCCACGACTGGAAGTCGACCTGGTTCAACGAGAAGGAGTTCGCGGACTACCTGCTCGAGGACATCCACATCCGGGACCACATCGAGAACAAGCTCTCGCACGCGGGCCTGTCCGCGATCACCATCCGCAAGGACAAGAACGAGGTCGAGGTCAACATCAACACCGCCCGGCCGGGCATCGTGATCGGCAAGTCCGGCACGGAGGTGGATGCGCTGCGCCGCGAGCTGCACCGCATGACCCAGAAGTCCGTCAAGGTCAACATCCTCGAGATCAAGCGACCGGAGCTGGATGCCAAGCTCGTGGCCCAGTCCATCGCCGAGCAGCTCCAGAACCGCGTGGCGTTCCGGCGCGCCATGAAGCGCTCGCTGACATCCGCCATCCGCTCCGGCGCGAAGGGCGTGAAGGTCCAGGTCTCGGGTCGCCTGGGCGGCGCCGAGATGGCGCGCACCGAGGGCTACTCGGACGGCCGCGTGCCGCTCCACACCCTCCGTGCCGACATCGACTACGGCTTCTTCGAGGCTCGTACCACCTTCGGCCGCATCGGCGTGAAGGTGTGGATCAACAAGGGCGAGATCATGCCCAAGGGCTTCGCTCAGGACCTCACGCAGATCGAGGCTCCGCAGCAGATGCCCGCCGGCGGCGGGCGCGGCGGGCCGGGCGGACGCGGCGGCCCCGGCGGACGGGGCGGCGGAGGTCAGGGCGGACGCGGCGGCGGACCCGGCGGACGCGGTGGCGGCCCCGGACGCGGCGGTCAGGGCGGCAGGGGCGGGCCGAGGTAGACCATGCTCCAACCCAAGCGCGTAAAGCACCGAAAGCAGCACCGCGGGCGTCGCGCCGGCCTGGCGAAGGGCGGCACGCGCGTGGAGTTCGGCGAGTACGGCCTGAAGGCCCTCGAGACCGGCTGGGTGACCAACCGGCAGATCGAGGCCGCCCGTATCGCCATGACCCGCAAGATCAAGCGCGGCGGCAAGGTCTGGATCAACATCTTCCCGGACAAGCCGGTCACCGCCAAGCCCGCCGAGACCCGCATGGGCTCGGGCAAGGGCTCGCCCGAGGGCTGGGTGGCGGTGGTCAAGCCCGGGCGCGTGATGTTCGAGTTGGCCGGCGTGCCCGAGTCGCTTGCCCGCGAGGCCATGCGGCTGGCGGGCCCCAAGCTTCCCATCAAGACCAAGTTCGTCCTGCGCGAGGGCGCGCAGGCCCAGGCGTCGTGAAGTCCACCGAGGTGCACGACATGGCCGATGACCAGCTGGTGGAGTTCGTCGGCAACGCGCGCGAGGAGCTGTTCAACCTTCGCTTCCAGCACGCGACCGGCCAGCTCGAGAACACCGCGCGGCTCGGCCATACCAAGCGAGAGCTGGCCCGCGGCCTCACGATCGCCCGCGCGAGGGGGATCGACGTGGACCGCGAGCTGAGGAGGCAGCGCGAGAATGCCTGACGAGAAGCAGATCGCCCAGGCCGCCCAGGAGCGGCAGGAGCGGCGCAAGCGCAACGCCGAGGGACGCCGGCGCTGGCGCGCCAAGCAGCGTCAGAAGCAGGTTGCCGCGCGGACGGACGCGCCGCCCGCCGAGGCCCCGGAGGCCAGCGAGCACGGCCCCGGCCGGCCCAAGACCCGCCAGGGCGTGGTCGTCTCGGCCAAGCCCGACAAGACGATCTCCGTCCGCATCGACACGGCCCGGCGTCACCGCACCTACAAGAAGATCGTGCGCGACTCCACGACGCTGCATGCCCACGACGAGCGCAACGAGGCGCACGAGGGCGACACCGTCCGCGTGGTCGAGAGCCGGCCCCTGTCGCGCAGCAAGCGCTGGCGCCTGGTCGAGGTCGTGGAGAGGGCTCGGTAAGCAGATGATCCAGGCCGAGACACGGCTTCGGGTGGCCGACAACACCGGCGCGCGCGAGATCCTCTGCATCCGCGTGCGCGGCGGCTCGCACCGCCGCTACGCGGGCGTGGGCGACATCATCGTCGGCACCGTCAAGCAGGCCATCCCGCACGGGTCGGTGCGCAAGGGCGAGGTGGTCAGCGCCGTGGTGGTGCGCACCAAGAAGCAGTTCGGCCGCGACGACGGCACGTACATCGCGTTCGACGAGAACGCGGCCGTGCTGATCGATCCGCAGAACAACCCGCGCGGCACGCGCATCTTCGGGCCCGTGGCCCGGGAGCTGCGCGAGCGCAACTTCATGAAGATCGTCTCGCTGGCGCCGGAGGTCCTGTAGGCCATGCCGGCGCGCGTGCGGAAGGACGACATGGTCAAGGTCATCTCCGGCAAGGACAAGGGGAAGACCGGGCGCGTGCTGCGCGTCGAGCCCAAGCGCGATCGCGTGTTCATCGAGGGGCTGAACATCCAGAAGCGCCACCAGCGCCCGCGCTCGATCCGGGACACCCAGCGTGCCTCGGAGGTCGGCGGCGTGATCGAGAAGGAGGGCCCTATCCACCTCTCCAACGTCATGCCGCTCGACCCGAAGTCGGGCGACCCGACGCGCATCGGCGCCGAGCGCGACGACTCGGGCCGGTCCGTGCGCGTGGCGCGCCGCTCGGGAGAGAGGTTCGAGTAGTCATGGCGATGCCCACCGCAAAGATCGTTCCGCGCTTCAAGGAGCGCTACGACACCGAGATCCGCGCGAAGCTGGTGGAGCGCTTCGGCTACGGCACCCCGATGCAGGCGCCGCGGCTGACCAAGATCGCCCTCAACATGGGAGTCGGCGACGCGAAGCAGGACACCAACATGCTCGAGGCGGCCAGCGAGCAGCTCGGCATCATCGCCGGCCAGAAGCCCAACGTCCGCCGCGCCCGCAAGTCGATCGCCAACTTCAAGCTGCGCGAGGAGATGCCGGTCGGGGTCGCCGTCACGCTCCGCGACGCGCGCATGTACGAGTTCCTCGACCGCCTGCTGTCGATCGCCATCCCGCGGATCCGCGACTTCCGCGGCCTGAACCCGCGCTCGTTCGACGGCCGGGGCAACTACACGATGGGCATCCGCGAGCAGATCATCTTCCCCGAGATCGACTACGACGCGATCGACCAGGTGCGCGGCCTGGATGTGACCATCGCGACGACGGCACAGACCGACGAAGAGGCATTCGTGCTGCTCGAGGCGTTCGGCATGCCCTTCCGGCGCGAGGGACGGCCAGGCGACGAGGCGGCCGCCGAGAGAGCTCGCGAGGCCGAGGAGGAGCAGCGCAAGGAGGAGGCCCGCGCGCGGGCCGAGGCCGAGCAGGCCGCGCTCGATCAGCTGAAGGCGGAGAACCCCGAGGCGTACGAGAAGCGCGAGGAGCCCGCGGAAGAAGACGAGGCCGGCGACGGCGAGGCGCCCTCGGGCGCCGACAGCGACGCGGCGCCCCCCGAAGGGAGCTAGGAGACCAGATGGCGAAGACCTCTCAGGTCGTGAGACAGAGACGACCGGCGAAGTACAAGACCCGCAACTACAACCGCTGCCGGCGCTGTGGCCGCCCGCGCGCGTACTTCCGCAAGTTCGGCCTCTGCCGGATCTGCCTCCGGGAGATGGCGCACAACGGCTACGTGCCCGGACTCACGAAGTCGAGTTGGTGACCGTTTCGCGATGTCGATGACCGACCCGATAGCCGACTTCCTGACCCGCATCCGCAACGGCATGCGCGCGGATCACGACGCCGTGGAGATCCCGGCCTCGCGGTTCAAGATCGAGCTGGCCCGCATCCTCAGCGAGCAGGGCTACATCGAGGACTACGAGACGGAGCACGTGGGAGTCGGCGAGGTGCTGCGCGTACGGCTGAAGTACACGGTCGACCGCCAGCCCGTGATCAGCGGCATCGAGCGCGTGTCGCGACCTGGCCGCCGCACGTACGTCGACGCCGGCGAGATCCCGAAGGTGCTCGGCGGCATGGGCACCGCGATCATCTCGACCTCCCGTGGAGTCATGACCGGTCACGACGCGCGCCGCACCGGGGTGGGCGGCGAGGTCGTCGCCTACGT
>JAXDIC010000340.1:0-13814 GCA_034664185.1 Thermoleophilaceae bacterium | reverse complement strand
CGGTGTCGGTGTCCTCGAACGACTCGCGCTCCATCACGTGGCACCAGTGGCAGGCCGAGTAGCCGATCGAGAGCAGGATCGGCCGCTCCTCGTCGCGCGCCCGGGCGAGGGCCTCCTCGCCCCATGGAAACCAGTCCACCGGGTTGTCCTTGTGCTGGAGCAGATACGGCGAGGTCTCGGACGCCAGGCGGTTGGCCATGGTCGGAGGCTAGTCGGCGCCGTCGCCCCGCAGGAGCGCGCGCCGGATCTTGCCGCTCGCGGTCTTCGGCAGCGAATCGGCGAACTCGACGATCCGCGGGTACTTGTAGGGCGCCGTCTCGGCCTTCACGTGGTCCTGGAGGCGCTGGGCCAGCTCGGGACCCGGCGCCTCGCCGTCACGCAGCACGATCACGGCGCGGACCACCGATCCGCGCTCGGGGTCGGGGGCGGCCACCGCCGCCGCCTCTGCCACGGCGGGGTGGGACACCAGCGCCGACTCCACCTCGAACGGGCCGATCCGGTAGCCGGCCGAGATGATCACGTCGTCCGCTCGCCCCTCGAACCATAGGTAGCCGTCCTCGTCCTCACGCACGTGGTCGCCGGTCCGCCAGGGGCCCGGCCCGCCGTCCAGGAAGAACGTGGGGATCGTGGCCGGATCGGCGCACAGCTCGCCGTCCTCGACCCAGAGGCGGAAGCCGGGCAGCGGCGTGCCCATCGAGCCGGGACGGACGGGCGGTCCGATCGGCATGCCCGTCAGCGCGCCCGTCTCGGTCTGGCCGTAGCCGTCGTGAACCTCGATCCCGGTCGCCTCGCGCCAGACGCGCACGATCTCCGGGTTGAGCGGCTCGCCGGCGGCCACCGCGTGGCGCAGCGCGGGAAGCGGCCGCAGGTCGGCTCGCTTGGCCACCGCGCGGTACTCCGTCGGCGCCATGCACAGCACCTTCACGCCCTCGCGCTCCGCCACCTCCAGCCGCTCGTGGGCGTCGAAGCGGGCGTCGTGCAGCAGCGCCGCCGCGCCGCGCACCCACGGCGCGATGAAGGCGTTGCGCGCCGACTTCGACCAGCCGCTGGCCGCCGTGCACCAGCACAGCTCCCCAGGCCGGGCCCCAAACCAGTGCTCGGCCTGCACGCGCTGCCCGGTCAGGTAGCGCTGACCGTGGCGGATCGGCTTGGGCTCGCCCGAGGTGCCGGACGTGAAGGTGATGAGCGCCGGGTCGTCTGGCGCCAGGTCGACGGCCGGGGCGGGCGGGGACTCGTAGAGGCGCTCGTCGGGCAGCGTCAGGACGGGCCCGTCGAAGCCGCTCGCCTCGACGATCTCGAGGTCCCGCTCGTCGCAGAGGACCAGCCGCGGCGGCACCTTCTCGATCCGCGCACGGAGATCGCGCGCCCGCAGCTGCTCGGTGCAGGGCAGTGCCACCGCGCCGATCCGGAAGCACGCGACCATCGCCAGCACCCATTCGGGGCGGTTGCCCACGACCGTCATCACCACGTTGCCACGGCCCACCCCGCGCGCGGCCAGCGCTCCTGCCAGACGCGCCGAGCGATCGGCCACCTCGCCGAAGGAGATCGTGCGCCTGGAGCCGTCGCGGCCCAGCGCGACGATCGCCGTGCGGCCCGCCTCGGCCGCGTCCACGACATCCCGGACGAAGTTCACAGACGGGATCGTAGGTGCTCGGAAGCCGCTCCTGGAGCGGGATAACTCGTGACCTTCCGCTCTGGAGAGGGGAATTGGAGGTTTATCCCGCAAAGAAGGACGGGTATGTGGAATGACGAAAGTTCCGTTGCAGGCGTTTGCTAGCCTGCCGGACACGCCGAATCCGCGAAGCAGCGGAACGGGGGACCCAGGTTTCGGGGCGAATCTCCTCTAGGGGAGACGCGCAAGCTCTTTCAGCGCGAGCCCGTCAGCTAACCCCGCAGGCGGACGAAAGAGAAATGCCGAACCGCGGATTTTCCACATCCCTCCTTGGCGCGCTACTCATTGCGCTTGCCTGCCTGATTCCGGCCACGGCGTCGGCCAGCTCGCACACGTCCGCCTCCGGCGGGGCGCCGTACATGCCCCCGCCCCACAAGGCTAAGGTCGTCAACGGCCAGGCAATCGCGCCTTCCGGCGCGCCGCAGCAGGTCAAGGACATCATCGCCGCGGCCAACATGATCGTCAGCAAGCCCTACCGCTACGGCGGCGGCCACGCCAAGTTCCAGGACTCCGCTTACGACTGCTCGGGCTCGGTCTCGTTCGCCCTCCACGGAGCCAAACTGATCAAGTCTCCGATGGACTCCTCCCAGCTGATGCACTGGGGACAGGGCGGCGCCGGTCGCTGGGTCACCATCTTCAGCAACTCCGGCCACGCCTTCATGATGGTCGCCGGGCTGCGCTTCGACACGGGCTACCGCGACGCGTTCGCCGCCAAGCATGGCGCCAAGCCGGGCACCGGTCCCCGCTGGGGCAACAAGCGCCCCACCAGCGGCTTCAAGATCCGTCACCCCAAGGGGCTGTAGACCCCGGTCCAGCTAGGTTCGAGCCGGCTGCGGGCTTGCCCGCAGGGCGGATGTGCGGTTCCGCAGCCTGAGCGCCGGGGCCTCGACGAAGCGCCAGGAGGCCAGGGCCAGCAGGTAGGTGGCCGGAGCGGCCAGCGCGATCATCGGCAGCGGCCGCAGCCCGTGGCCGGCGAGGGAGCGGATCGCCTGCTCCACGGGCCAGCCGTACAGGTAGATCCCGTACGAGACGTCGGTGCGCGGCGCCAGCCGCCGCACCACCGCCGGCCCGCGATAGGCCAGGAACACCACCGCGTAGGGGATCGTCACGGCACCCGCGAGGTGCTCCAGCGGCGTGCCCAGCGCCGCCACCCACAGCAGCGCCAGCGGCGCCAGGACCCGCCCACGCACCAGGTCGCGGTCGCGCAGGACGTACAGGAGCGCGGCGCCGAAGAAGGTCGCCAGGCGGTCGACGCTGTGCTCGGCCAGGGTGGTGCTCACGAAGCGGGCGATAAGCGGGTGATGGCCGGGGCCCAGCGGAGCGTCCAGCAGGAGCAGCAGCGCCCAGAGGCCAACCACGAAGCGCGGGCGGCGGAAGGCTCCCAGGAGTCCGATCGCCGCCACGGCGAGGTACGCCTCGACCTCCATCGGCAGGGTCCAGAGCGAGCCGTTGACCGATCCGTGCGGATTTCCGTCGAACACGCCCGGCAGGTACAGCGTGGTGTGGAACACGGCGTTGCCGGCCACGTAGGCGTGGGTCGCGCCGCTGGCCAGGTAGTCCTGGACCGGCAGCGTCGTCAGGAGCGGCCCCAGCCCGTACGCGCTCACCAGCACGACCACCCACAGCGCGGGCACGATCCGGAGGGCGCGTCTGGCCACGTAGGGGCCCAGCCGGGCGTCGCGGCACCAGCTGCGGGCCACGAGAAAGCCGCTGATGGCGAAGAACCCCGTCACGGCCAGGTCGCCCAGCGTCTCCAGCCCCACGCCCAGGACCGGATCGTCGCGGCCGGTCAGCAGGAAGCCGTGCGAGACCAGCACCAGCGAGGCCGCGGCCAGCCGCAGCAGGGCGAAGTTGTTGTCGGCCGATCCGATCGACGGGCGCTTCATGGCCTGTATATCGGCCCGCAGCCCGCCTTTCATCAGGACTGCGCACCGTCAACCGCAGGCCGCGGCGGCCTCCTCGAGCCGGTCGTCGCCCCAGAAGAGCCGCTCGCCGACGGCCAGCGTGGGAACGCCGATCACGCCGAGCTCGACCGCGGCGGCGGTGTTGTCGCGCAGCTCGTCCTTCACGTCCTGGCCGGCGATCCCCGCGACGATCGCATCGGCATCGTCGGCCGAGGCGCGCGCGGCGGCCAGGCGGATGACCTCCGGGTCGCCCAGGTCAGCGCCCTCGGTGAAGGCCAGCCGGAACGCCGCCAGCGCCAGCTCGCGGCCGCATCCGATCCGCTCCGCGAGCGTGGCCGCGCGCATCGCATGGAGGCCGTTGGGCGGCCATGGGTCCGGCCATCGGACCGGCGGCAGCCCGTACTCGGCGGCGCGGCGCTCCACCTCGCGCATGCCCGCCTCGCGACGATCGGTGACCCCCCACGAGCCGCGCCCGACGGCCTGGAAGACCGCCCCCAGCAGGATCGGGCGCCACACCGGGCGGACGGGGAGCACACGCTCGACGCGCTCCGCCGCCAGCCACGCGTACGGCGAGCCCAGGTCGTAGTGGAAGACTGGCGGGCGGTCCATCGGGAGAAGTCTGCCGGATAGACTGACTCGCCAGTCAACGAGCCACGTGGGAGCCCGATTTGGCCGTAGCCACGCCGTTCAACGAGAAGACCGACGAACAGCGCGCGATCACCGAGATGGTGCGGCAGTTCGTCGACGAGCAGGTCATCCCGATAGCCGAGGAGCACGACCACGAGGACAAGTTCCCCGAGGCCGTGGTGGAGCAGATGAAGGAGCTCGGCCTGTTCGGGGTCACGATCCCCGAGGAGTACGGCGGGATGGGCCTGGACCTGACCACCTACGCGATGATCGTCGAGGAGCTCTCGCGCGGCTGGATCTCGATCTCGGGCATCGTCAACACGCACTTCATCGGCTCCTACCTGCTGCTCAAGTTCGGCACCGACGACCAGAAGGACCGCTTCCTCCCGCGCATGGCCACGGGCGAGATCCGCGCGGCCTTCTCGCTCTCGGAGCCCGGGCTGGGCTCCGACGTCCAGGCCATCACCACGCGCGCCAAGCTGGACGGCGAGCACTGGGTGATCAACGGCCAGAAGATGTGGGTCACCAACGGCCTGCTCTCAGGCCTCGTGTTCCTCCTGGCCAAGTCGGACCCGGACGCAGACCCGCCGTACAAGGGCATGACCTGCTTCATCACCGAGAAGGAGCCCGGGGTCGCCGAGAACGAGGGCGAGTTCAAGGGCCTGACCATCCCGCCCAAGATCAAGAAGATGGGCTACAAGGGCGTCGAGTCCACCGAGCTGGTCTACGAGGACTATCGCTGCCCCGCCGCCAACGTGCTGGGCGGCGAGGAGGGCGTGGGCAACGGCTTCCGCTACATGATGGACGCGCTGGAGGTGGGGCGCGTGAACGTGGCGGCCCGCGGGGTGGGCATCGCGCAACGCGCGCTGGAGCTGGGCCTGCGCTACTCGCAGGAGCGCAAGACGTTCGGCAAGCCGATCGCGCAGCACCAGGCGATCCAGTTCAAGCTGGCCGACATGGCCACCAAGGTCGAGGCGGCGCGGCTGCTCACGCTCAAGGCCGCCCGACTCAAGGACGCCGGCCAGCGCTCCGACCTCGAGGCCGGCATGGCCAAGCTGTTCGCCTCCGAGACGGGCAAGGAGGTGGTGGAGGACTCGTTCCGCATCCACGGCGGCTACGGCTACTCGAAGGAGTACGAGATCGAGCGCCTCTACCGCGACGCGCCGCTGCTCCTGATCGGCGAGGGCACCTCCGAGATCCAGCGGATGGTCATCGGCAAGAAGCTGCTCGAGCGCCACAAGATCTGAGCCCCGGGGCGGCCGTTGACAAATGGGCGCCACGCGTCGGGCCCGAGTCCGCGATGATTGGGCGCATGCGTAGGGGGCTGCAGCTGGCGGTGCTGGTCGCGACCGCCGCGATCGCCACGGCCGCGCCGGCGCGCGCGGCGCTGCCGCCCATCAAGCACGTCTTCATCGTGACCCTCGAGAACGAGGACGCCGACACCTCGTTCGGGCCGGGCACGAAGGCCGTGTACCTGTCGCAGACGCTGCGCGCCAAGGGCGCGTTCGTGCCCGGCTACTTCGCCACCGGCCACCTGAGCCTTGACAACTACATCTCGCTGGTCAGCGGGCAGGGCCCCAACCCGGTGACCCAGGCCGACGCCCCCGCCTACACCGACTTCCTTCCCGGCGCGGCCGGCCCGAACGGGCAGGCGATCGGCCAGGGCAGCGTCTACCCGACCTCGGTGCAGACGATCGCCGACCAGCTGGACGCGAAGGGCCGCAGCTGGCGCGGCTACATGGAGGACATGGGCAACTCGGCGACCGAGGCGAAGACCTGCCGCCACCCCGCAAACGGATCTCCGGACGGCACTCAGACCGCGCGCCAGGGCGACCAGTACGCCGCACGGCACAACCCGTTCGTGTACTTCCACTCGATCATCGACGACCAGGCTCGCTGCGACGCCAAGGTCGTTCCGCTCGACCGCCTGACCGGCGACCTGACCAGCGTGTCGACGACCCCCAACTACGCCTTCATCTCGCCCAACCTCTGCCACGACGGCCACGACACGCCCTGCAAGGGGTCGAACGAGCCCGGAGGCCTGGTCAGCGCGGACGGGTTCCTCAAGCAGTGGATCCCCAAGATCCTGGCCTCGCCGGGCTACGCCGACGGCGGCCTGGTGATGGTCATCTTCGACGAGGCGGCCACGCACGACGCCAGCGCCTGCTGCGGCGAGGTGCAGGGGCCCAACACCGCGAACAACGGAGCCACCACCCAGGGCGCCGGCGGCGGACGGGTGGGAGCGGTGCTGCTCTCCCAGTACATCCGACCCGGCACGCTGAGCAAGGTGGAGTACAACCACTACTCGCTGCTTCGAAGCGTCGAGGACATGTTCGGGGTCTCGCACCTCGGATACGCGGGCGCCGACGGCCTGAAGGCGTTCGGCGACGACATATTCACCAACCCGGCGGGCAACGTCCTGCCGCCGGTCGCCGGCCCCAAGGTGAAGATCGCCGGGGTGCCGTCCCAGTGCGTCAGGCGCCGCTTCCGCGTGCACGTGACGGCGACCGGCAGCGGGGTCGGACTGGTGGTCAAGCTCGACAAGCGACAGGTTCGCTCGACCAGGAAGGCCAAGCTGGCGTTCTGGGTCAGCGCGAGCCATGCGGCGCCGGGCGCTCACCGCCTGCGCGCGATGGCCACCGACCGCTTCGGCAGGGTCGCGAGCCGGTCCGCGAAGTTCAGTCGCTGCACCGCGTAGCCGGTTGGACGCCGGGCGCGAAGCCGAAGTTCTGGCCGCGGGCGGGGTCGTGCGGCGCCTGCGCGACGGCGGGCCGGAGTGGGAGATCCTGCTGGTGCACAGGCCCAAGTACGACGACTGGTCGCTGCCGAAGGGCAAGCTCGACCCGGGGGAGGGGTTCGAGGAGGCCGCCCTGCGCGAGGTGGAGGAGGAGACCGGGCTGCGAGCCAGCCTCGGGCGCGAGCTTGGCGAGGCGCGCTACGACGACCGCAAGGGCCGCTCCAAGCTGGTCCGCTACTGGCTGATGACGCCGCTGGAGGGCCGCTTCATCCCCAACCACGAGGTCGACGAGGTGGCCTGGATGACCCCCGACGAGGCCCGCGGCCGGCTGACCTACGGGTTCGACCGCGAGCTCGTGGAGGGCCTGGACGCCGGCGGAGCGCCGGCCGCTTCCGCGCCCGCGCCGCCCGAGTCGGTCGATCCGAAGCGCCGCAACCCTCCGTTGGAGGAGCTGTACGCGCGCAAGTGGCCGATCTTCCTCGTGACGATGGTCGGCCTGTTCATGGCGCTGATCGACGTCACGATCGTGAACATCACGATCCCGACGCTGCAGCGCAAGCTCCACGCGAGCGTGGACACGGTCTCGTGGGTCCTGAACGCCTACAACATCATGTTCGCCGTCCTGCTCGTGTCGATGGGCAGGCTGGCGGACCAGTTCGGCCGCAGGCGCTTCTTCCTGATCGGGATGTCGATCTTCACCTTCGGGTCGCTCCTGTGCGCGCTGGCGCCGTCGGTCCACGCCCTCATCGCGTTTCGCGTGGTGCAGGCCGTGGGCGCTGGCGTGCTGGCGCCGCTGGCGCTGGCCATCACCGCGCTCATCTTCCCGCCCAAGCAGAGGGGGCTGGGGCTGGCCCTGCTGGCGGTCGTGGCCAACACCGCGGCGGCCATCGGGCCGCCGCTGGGCGGCGTGCTCGTGCAGTACGCCAGCTGGCACTGGATCTTCCTGATCAACGTCCCGATCGGGATCGTGGGCGTGGCGATGGCGATACGCGTGATGCCCGAGACCTACGACCCGCACGCCAGCCGGCAGGTGGACCTGGTGGGGATGATCCTGCTCGGGCTGTCGGTGTTCGCCCTCACCTACGGCCTGGTGGAGGCCAACAACAGGGGCTGGGGCTCGGCCGAGATCGTCGGCCTGCTCTCCGGCTCGGTCGTCCTCGCCGTCCTGTTCGGCCTCTCGCAGCGCTACGGCCGCTACCCGATGCTCACCCGCGCTCTGATTCGCAACCGTCAGTTCATGGGCAGCAGTGCGGCGTTCCTGCTCTTCGCGATGGGCGTGATGGGCCCGCTGTTCCTGGCCGCGTTGGCGTTCGTGAACATGTGGGGCTACTCGCAGCTCGACGCCGCGTTCGCCATCTCGCCGATCCCGCTGGTGGGACTGATCGTCGCTCCGATCGTGGGTCGTTTCGCGGATCGCGTCCGGCCCCGCACGATCGGCGTGGCCGCGCTCGTGGCCATGACGGGCGGGCTCCTGTGGCTCGCCGACCTCCCCGCCAGCCCCCACTACACCAAGGTCCTGCCCGCGCTGGTCGTGATCGGCGCCGGGATGGGCGCGGCGTTCCCGGCGCTCAACGTGGGCGCCATGGGCTCGGTCTCCGGGCAGGAGCTGGGGCTTGGCTCCGGCATCGTCAACATGGCGCGGCAGCTGGGCTTCGCCATGGGGATCGCGGTGCTGGTGGCGGTGTTCACCGGCGCCATCGGCGACAAGGTCCCCAAGGCGGCGGCCAAGGCGGGCCGCGTGGCGCACGCGGCCGGCCTGCCGCCGGCGCGTCAGAGGGCGCTCGTGAAGCGTGCCTTCGCCAACCCGAACGACAGGAGCTACCACCGCTTCCAGCCGCGCACGCCCACGGAGCGGGCGGTCAGCGGCCTGGCACGGGGTGCCGCGCGCGATTCGTTCTCAACCGCCTTCCGCGTCGCCGCCCTGTGCGAGCTCCTGGCCATCCCGCTTGCCCTGACGATGCGGCGCCACCCGGGCCAGGCGCAGGCCGCGCACGCGGCCGCGGCGGCTGGGTGAGAAGATGACGCCGTGAGCGCGGGAGACACGCGAACGCTGATCGAGCAGGCGGTGGAGCGCTTCGGCGCCGAGGTGCCCGCGCTCAAGCAGCTCAAGATCGTGCTCAAGCTCGAGCTGCCCACGCACGGGTCGGGGGCGCCGGTATGGCGCGTCGAGCTTCCCGGGCCGCGGGTCACGCGCGACCCGGCCGGCGACGCGAAGCTGGCCGTGACCGTGTCCCGGCCGCAGTTCAACGAGCTGGCCAAGGACGGCCGCCTGCGCGATTGGGTGGACGCCTACACGCGCGGCCACGTGAGCGTCTCCGGCGAGCAGGCCGTGGTCAGGCTCGTGGGAAACGTGATCGAGCGCCAGCTGGCGCGTGCCGGCGCCCGCTAGGTGGTTGATCCCGCGACCCCGCCCCGCCCGGGGGCCTACAGGTAGCGGTAGGCGATCGCGCCGGCCATCCGGGTGGCACGAAGCGGCAGGCGGGGCCAGACGCGCTCGAGCTTCCCGTCACGGCCGCGGCCGTGCAGCGGACGGCTCTTGCCCTCGGCCCGCTCGATCGCCGGAGGGGCACCCGGCACGTAGTCGTAGCGGTACTCCGGCACCTCCCGTGCGCTCCACTGCGCCTTGAAGCGGGCGAGCGACGACTCAGGCCGGGCGTAGCCGAAGTCCAGCCGCCTGTGGCCGGCCTCGACCGCCCAGCGGATCGCGTGCCAGTACAGCGCGTGGTTCGGGCGCAGGTCGAGGCGCGAGTCGTCGCTGCCGTTGTAGAGCAGGTCCAGCGTGTCGCCGAAGGAGTGGAAGACGCCGCCGGCCACGATGTGCCCCTCGTGCTCGGCCACGAACAGCCGGAAGGTGCCGTCGGGCTGGAGCAGGCGGCGGTCCTCGGACAGCTGCCTGTAGGGCCGCGGCAGCGAGCAGCGGCGGCGCATGGTGCGCAGGTACAGCGCGTAGAAGGCGCGCAGGTCGCTCTCGTCGCGTCCCTCGCGGACGCTGACGCCCGCCTTGTCGGCCTTGCGCAGGTTGCGGAAGAGGTTGTTCGAGGTCTTCTTCCAGCTGGCCCGCAGCTCGTCGGGGTCCTCCGGCAGCTCGAGGATCCAGGTCGGGTACTTGGGCTGTCGCAGAAGCTCGGGCACCAGCTCGTCGCAGCCGGCGCCGCGCGAGTGCAGCGTCCAGATCTTCGCCTTCTCGTCCGTCAGCCGGCAGGCCGCCTGGATCAGGGCGCGCTTGCCGCCGTCCGAGGCAGCCAGCGGACCCGTCGGCGGCACCACGGGCAGCGAGCGCAGCCGCCGTCCCGTCATCAGGCCGCGCGTCCGCATGACGGGAAGCGCGCCGCGCAGCTCGCCGTCGGAGCCCGCCAGTGCCAGGTACTCGGGCTGGAACCCGTACGCCTTCCGGAGCACGGCGGCCCAGGCGCCCAGGTGGTACGCGCTGGCGTCGGGGTCGGAGCGGACGAAGGAGTCCCAGCGCGGGTCCGCCACCGGGTCGATGGCCACCACCTGGCCCACGTCGTCGGCAGCGGCCAGCGTCCCGAAGCCGGCCAGGGCCGACGCTAGGGTGTCGCCTTCGTGGCCGGTCACGAAGCCAACTCCCCGGTCGGCCGGGCGCCGTCGGGCTTCGGCACGCGGCGGCCGGGACGGCCGGCGTCCGTCGAGGTGCACTCGTCGCTGGACGGGCTGCGCGAGGAGTGGGACGAGCTGGCCGAGGGGACCGGCGCGTCACCGTTCTCGCGGCCGGGGTGGATCGAGCCGTGGCTGGTCGCGTTCGGGTCGGGCACGCCGCTGGTGCTGGCCGTGCGCCGCCAGGGGCGGCTGGCGGCCGTGATGCCGCTCCAGGCGCGGGCGGGCGCGCTCACGTCGCCCACGAACTGGCAGACACCCATGTTCGGCCCGGTGGCCGAGAGCTCGGAGGCGGCGTCGGAGCTGGCGCTGGGACTGCTCTCGAGGATCCGCCGGCGCGCCGACCTGTGGTTCCTGGACGCCCGGGACCCGGGGTACGCAGAGTCCGCCGAAGCGGCGCGCCAGGCGGGATTTGGGCTGATCGTGCGGACGATCGCTCGATCGCCGTACGTCGCGGTGGAGGGATCCTTCGACGAGTACATGGCGGGCCTTAATCGGAAGTTCCGTAAGGACATCGGCCGCCGCTGGCGGCGCCTTGAGGATCAGGGCGAGGTGCAGGTGGCCTACGAGGACGGCACGGAGCGGCTCGACGAGCTGCTCACCGACGGCTTCCGGCTCGAGGGCTCCGGCTGGAAGGCCGAGGCGGGAACGGCCATCGCCTCCGTCCCGGCGCGCGAGCGCTTCTATCGCGACGTGGCGCGCTGGGCGGCGGAGCGGGGCTGGCTGCGGCTGGCGTTCCTGCGCCTGGACGGCCGCGCGATCGCGTTCGACTTCTGCATCGAGACCGGCGGGGTGGCGTACGTGATCAAGGGCGGCTTCGACGTCGACGCGCGCAGCCTGGGTCCCGGTGTCCTCTTGACCCACCACGAGCTGCAGCGGGCGTACGAGCTGGGGTTCTCGTCGTACGAGCTCCTCGGCCAGGCCGACGACTACAAGCGCAGCTGGACCGAGGCGACCCGCGAGCGGCTACGGCTCCAGCTGTTCCCCGGCTCCCCGCTCGGGGCGGCCGAGTACGTGGCCTGGCAGCACGGGCGCCCGGCCGCCAAGCGGCTTCAGACCGCGATCAGTGGCAGGCGGTCGAACCCGAGTCGCTGAACGACTGGCCGGCGATGGGAGCGAATTTCCAGTCGTAGCTCTTCGGGTGGAGCGTCAGGCGCAGGACGCCGAACGAGGTGTTGCTTCGCACCTCGCTGTTGGCCTTCACGGAGCTCCAGCCGACCAGGCTCTTGCCGCCGGTGCCGACGATGAACTCGCGGATGCCGCGCGCGGGATCCGCCACAGCGGCCGGCGTCTGCGGGCCGAAGCGCTCGTAGAGGTGGTCGTGTCCGGTGAGCACCACGTCCGCACCCGCGTTGTAGAGATCCTGGAAGATCGTGCCCATGTTGGAGTTGCTGCCCGCCAGCCCCGAGCTGAAGCGCGGGTGGTGCCAGAACGCCAGCGTGCAGGCGTTGGGGTGCGAAGCCAGGTCGGCGCGCAGCCAGGCATCCTGCGCAGAGCCCGAGGCGCAGCTGACCACCGAGCAGTTGGAGTTGATGGCGATCAGGTGCCAGGTGCCCAGGTTGAAGCTGTAGTAGCCCTTGGCGCGGTCGCCCGCCGGCCCCGTCTGGTTGCCGGCGCCGTTGAAGTAGTCGAAGTAGCCCTGCCCGCCGGGCGTGAGGTACTCGTGGTTGCCGATGCCGGGGTGGGCGAGCTGGTTGGCGCGTCCCCACGTGGGTGAGTAGACCTGCTGGAACTTGCCAAGCGTGGCGTCGTCGTACTGCTCGTCGCCCAGCGTCAGCACGCCGGAGAGCCCGGTGCCCACCACCAGGTTGGAGGTGGCGCGCTCCTGGCAGCGGTCGGCGGTGCCGCTGCCGCCGTTGTAGCCCGGGTCGGTGGGATCGCAGGCGATGTCGCCCGCCGCCCCGATGACCGGGTCCGGGCCAGGCGCGGGGGTGGGCGTCGGGGTGGGGGTGACCGAGCCGGTGTTGTAGTGCGACTGGACCGTGGCGGCGCTGAGCACGCCGCTGTAGAGCGCCACCTCGTCCAGGGTCCCGTTCCAGAACGAGGTGCCCGAGCTCTGGCTGATCGACAGCGGCAGCGTGTTGTTGGCCATCGTGCGGTTGGTGACCGAGCCCGTCACGTCGGCGCCGTCGATGTAGAGGTGGACCGACGGGCCGCTCTTGGTGACGGCCACGTAGTGCCAGCCCGTGTCGGTGACGGTCCGGGTGGAGGACACAAGGTCGCCGATCTTGGCCTGGCGCAGCACCAGCCGGTTCTGGTCGTTGAACGCCAGGAGCCACGCGTTGGCTCCCTGCGACGCCACCGCCTGGTAGGCGGGTGCCCCGAAGCTGCCCCGCTTGACCCACGCCTCGACGCTGAAGGTGTCGCCCACGTCGAGCGAGGCCGAGTGCGGCACGCTGATCGTGCCGGTCGAGCCGTCCAGCGCGACGGCGGTGTTGGGCTCGCCCGCGATCGCTCCCACGCGACCCAGCGTGTAGCCGCCCTGGTAGGTGCCGGCGTTGGATCCCCAGCTATCGCACGCGGAGGTCCCGGACGCCTCGCCCAGGCGCCAGTAGCTGACCAGTCCCGCCGTTCCCGTGATCGCGCCCGAGTACGCCGAACCCGTCGAGCCGGAGCAGGTGGCCGCCGACGCGCCGGGCGCGCCCGCGAGTGCGATGGCGGCTAGGCAGGCCCCTGCCAGGGCAAATTTGGGCATTCGTGCCATTGGAGTCCTGCCATGACTCTACGCCCGAATGCGCTCCGGCGCCACGTCTGGGGGCGCCAATCGGGCGCCCCGTGCTCCCTCAGCGGGCGGTCAGTGGCAGGCCGTCGAGCCCGCGTCGGTGAACTTCTTGCCCGCCTCGGGGGCGAACTTCCAGTCGTAGCTGTTGGCGTGCAGGCCCAGGCGCAGCACGCCGAAGGTGGTGTTGTTGCGCACCTGGCTGTTGGGCTTGATCGTGCTCCAGCCCACCAGGCTCTTTCCGCCGGTGCCCACGATGAACTCGCGGATCCCGCGCGAGGGGTCCGGCAGGCCGGCCGGCGTCTGGGGCGCGAACCGCTCGTAGAGGTGGTCGTGGGCGGTCAGCACAAGATCGGCATTGGCGTTGTAGAGATCCTGGTAGAGCGTGCCCATGTTGCTGTTGTTGCCGGCCTGCCCGGAGCTGAAGCGCGGGTGGTGCCAGAAGGCGAGGGTGCAGGCGTTGGGGTGTGAGGCCAGGTCGGCGTTCGCGTTGTAGAGGTCCTGGTAGATCGTGCTCATGTTGACGTTGTTGCTGGCCAG
>JAXDIC010000087.1:0-4765 GCA_034664185.1 Thermoleophilaceae bacterium | reverse complement strand
GTCCAGGCGGAACCGGGCCAGCACGTGCAGCGTGCGCAGCCCGTATTCGACGCTCGCGCGGAACGACACGCTGGACGCCTCGAGGAAGTAGCGCGTGGGGATCGGCAGCTCGACTACGCGGGCGCCGCGCGACACGATCTGGGCGAACATCTCCTGGTCGAACACGAAGCCGTCGCTGTCGCGTGTGAACGGGATCGAGCGAAGGAACTCGGCTGAGAACGCGCGGTAGCCCGTGTGGTACTCCGAGTAGCGGCGGCGGAACGCGCGGTTCTCGACCCACGTCAGCGCGCGGTTGCCCACCCACTTCCAGCGCGGCATGCCGCCGGCGATCGTCTCGTCCTCCAGCAGGCGCGAGCCGATCACCACGTCGGCCTCGCCGCGCTCGATCGGCGCAACCATCTCGGAGATCAGGGCCGGGTCGTACTGGTTGTCGGCGTGCACCATCACCACCACGTCGGCGCCGTCGCGCACGGCCCGCACGTAACACGTCTTCTGGTTCGCGCCGTAGCCGCGGTTGGCCGGATGGGCGATCGCGTCGAACCCCGACTGGAGCGCGACCGCGACGGTCTGGTCGGTGCTGGCGTCGTCCACCAGCAGCGCGCGGTCGGCCGCCTCCACCGGCATCTCCTTCGCGACCTGCGGGATTGTGTCTTCCGCGTTGTAGGCGGGCAGCACGACGTGCACCTGGTGCTCGCCGCCCCGCGGCGTGGCCAGCGGGCTCGGGGAGCGCAGCACCTCGGTGCGGTGGGCGATGACCACCCGCTCGTCGCCCAGGGACAGCGACAGGCTGGCGCCCGCGGGCAGCACGCGGCTGGCGGCGCCGATGGCGGTCGCCAGAGCCCCGCCCCGCTCCGCCAGCCCGGACAGCCAGTAGCGCGCCGAGAACGAGCGCACGAACGGCACGTCGTCGGAGATCACCAGGCCCTCGCCCGTGATCAGCTCGCGCAGCGTGAGCCGGGGGATGAGAAACGTGTGGGCGGGCACCAGGCCCCACCAGCGCGACCCCGCGAGCCGAGCGGTTGGAGACGACGGGTCCGGGGTGACGACCACGAGCACGCCGCCGGGCCGCAGCAGGTCGCGACAGCGGCGGATGCCCTCCACGGGATCCTCGAGGTGCTCCAGCACGTCGGCCATGACGATCGCCGCGTAGCCCTCCCCCTCTCGCTCCAGCTCCGCCAGCGGAAGCTCGCGAACGCTGAGCCCGAGCACGTCGCGCGCGTACGCGGCCGCGCTCGAGGACAGCTCGACCCCCTCCGCCTCGTAGCCGCGCCTGCGCGCCTCGTCGAGCAGGAGCCCGTGGCCGCAGCCCACGTCCAGCAGCCGCCCGGCGGGGGCGTAGCGGGCGATGGCGTCCAGCAGCCGCCGCGCGGTGCGCCGCCTGCCGGGCTCCTCCGCCATGTAGGCGTCGTCGCGCATCTGGCGGTAGAGGTCCGTGAGCTCGGATCCCGGCGGGAGGGCGGGCTGGTTGATCGTGCCGCACTCGCGGCACTGGAAAAGATCGCCGTGCTCGCCGGTGCGATGGTTGGTGGGCGAGAGCACGTCGGGACTCACCGCGCGCGCGCTCCCGCGGTATCGCAGCCCCAGCTCCCCCGAGCAGATCGGGCAGGTCCTCGTGGCCCCCATGAACCCGCCAGGTTAACGCCCGCCGCCCCGCGTGCCGGGTAGGGGAGCGCCCCTAAGATGGCCCCGTGCTGGACTCGGTCAGAGACGCCGCGCGTGCCGCTCGATCCACGGTGGCGGAGCTGGCCGCGGCCTCGGACGAGGCCCTCGACAGCGCTCTCCACGGGATCGCCGAGCGGCTGGAGGCCGAGAGCGAGCGCATCCTGGCCGCCAACCGCGAGGACCTGGACGGAGCCGTGGACCTCACCGAGGCGCTGCGCGATCGGCTCCGGCTGGACGCGGACAAGCTCGCCGCCATCGCGGGCCAGGTTCGCGCGCTGGCCGACCTGCCGCCGCTCGAGGAGCACGGCGAGGTTCGCGAGCACAGCGGCCTGCGGGTGGCCGAGCGGCGGATCCCGATCGGGGTCGTGGGCGCCAACTACGAAGCCCGCGCGAACGTGACCGTCGACGTGGCCTCACAGCTCATCAAGTCCCGCAACGCCGGGGTCCTGCGCACCGGCGGAGCGGCCCTGCGCACCTCGATCGCCTGCGTGGATCACGCCATCTCCCCCGCCCTGGCGGCCGCGGGGCTGCCGGCCGACGCCATCCAGATCGTGCGGGAGGCGGACCGCGCCGCGGCGGAGGCGCTGGTGTCGATCCCGGATCTGGTGCCCGTGGTGATCCTGCGCGGCAGCGGGCCCACCACCGCCCACCTGGCCGAGATCGGCGCGCGCGCTGGCACGCGCACGCTGGCCCACGCCGAGGGCGGCGGCGTGCTGTACGTGGACCGCAGCTGCCAGCCGGACCGCGCGCTCGCGCTCGTCCGCGAGAGCCTGGACCGCCTGGGGGTGTGCAACCGGCTCAACCTTCTGCTGATCCACCGCGAACTGTGGGACTCGCTGCTGCCGCCGATCGAGTCGCTCCTGGAGGAGCTCGACGTGCGCCCGTCGCTGCCGCCGCACCAGCACCCGCTGGGCTACGAGTGGGCCACCGACGACGGCAACGAGGCCAACGTGACGATCGCGCCCGTGGACGGGGCGCTGGAGGCCGCCGACGTGGCCAACGAGGTGACCTCCGGGCTGGCCGCCTCCATCGCGGGCGACGACGGCGACGCAGCCGAGCTGTTCCTGTCCCGCTACCGCGGCACCGGCGCGTTCTGGAACCTCTCGACGCGCTGGCTGGACGGCTTCAAGCTGCTCCAGGCGCCGGAGACCGGGATCAACATCGACCGCGTCCCGGGACCGCGCGGCCCCGTCACCTATCGCGACCTGTACCTGCGCCAGTGGCGCGTGACCCCCGCGCCCACCACGTGAGCGGTAGGTGAGCGCGCACGCGGCGGCGCGGACCGCCACGAGCACGGCCCAAGCCGCGGACCCGAGGGGCAGCATCGCGTTGCGGGTCGCCGGCGCCGTGCTGCTCGTGCTGCCGTTCGTCATGGCGTTTCGCAACGGCGGCTTCGGCCTCAAGTCGCAGCTGATCTGCGCGGGCGTGGCGTTCGCGATGCTGGCGCTGGTGGCGGTCGCCGCGCGCTGGCCGCTGATCCCGGGCGGCTGGCCGCTGGTCGCGGCCGCCGCGCTGACCGGGTACGCCGTGTGGACGGGCCTTTCGGTGGGCTGGGCGAGCATCGCCAACCAGGCCGTGCAGGACACGGATCGCGTGGCCGGGTACGCGGCGGTGTTCGTGCTGGCGCTGGCGGTCATGCGCGCGCCCGAGATCAGGCGCATCGCGCCGGAGGCGCTGCTCGTCGGGATCCTGGCCGTCTGCCTCTACGCGCTGGGCGGGCGGCTGCTGCCGCACCTCGTCAACACGCCCCCAAACGCCGGCGGCCGGCTGAGCCATCCGCTGACCTACTGGAACTCGATGGGGATGTTCGCCGGCTTCGGCGTGCTGCTGGGCGTCGCGTCCGCCGGCGACGCGGGCCGCCCGCTCCGCTGGCGCGCGTTCGCGTGCGCCGCCGCCGTGCCCTGTGGGCTGGCCTGCTTCCTCACGCTCTCGCGCGGGGCGATCCTCTCCGTCGTCGCGGGACTGGTGATCTGCGTGGTGCTACGGCGCGACCGCGGCACTGCCGTGGCCGCCGCGTGCGCGCTGGGCGCCACCGTCGCGCTGGGGTTTGCAATGGTCGCCTTCCCGGCCGTGCTTTCGCTCAACCACGGCCGCGCCGCGCAGGTCAGGCAGGGCGCGATCTTCCTCCCGATCGCGGTGCTGGTCACCGCCGCCGCGGGCATCGCGTTCGCGCGTCTGATGGATACGGATCTGGCTCGCGGCGAGCTGCCGCTGGCGCCACGCGTGCGGCGCATCCTGGCGGTCGCCACGGTGCCCGTGGTCCTTGCCGCCGCCGCAATCGTGTCCGGGCTCGGCAGCGAGAAGGTCCACGTATCCCAGACGGCGGCGCGCATCGGAAGCCTGAACACCATCCGCGGGCACTACTGGCGAGTGGCGGTCGACGCGTTCGAGCGGCACCCGCTCGACGGGATCGGCAGCGGGAGCTTCGCCTCCGAGTGGGAGCGCAAGCGAGGCACGGAGCGGGCCGCTCTCGACGCACATTCGCTTTACGTGGAGACCCTGTCCGAGCTCGGCATCGTCGGCGCGCTTCTGCTCCTCACGTTCATCGCGTCCCTCGTGCGTGGCGTGGCCTTATCCGCGCGCGCGAGACCCGGCGACCCCGCGCTGGTGGCCGGCGCGGCCGTGCTCGCGGCGCTCGCCATCCACGTGGCGGTCGACTGGGACTGGGAGATGCCGGCGGTCATACTGCCGGCGCTGATCCTGGCGGCGGCGGCCATTCAGCCACGGCAGGCGACCCACGACGAGCCTGGACTCGCGGTGTGAGCGGCGACCCGGCGGCTTCGGGGCCCGCCGTCGTCATCCCCAACTGGAACGGGTGCGACTGGCTGGCCGGCTGCCTCGACTCGGTCGCGGCGCAGACCCTGGCGCCGAGCGAGGTGGTGGTCGTGGACAACGGCTCCACGGACGGCTCGCTGGAGCTGCTCGCGGCGCGCGGGCCGGCGGTCCGCGTGCTCGAGCTGGGATGGAACTCGGGCTTCGCGTTCGCCGCCAACCGCGGCGTGGAGGCGGTGTCGACGAGCGCGGTGGCCCTGGTGAACACCGACGTGGTACTGGCCGCCGACTGGCTGGAGCGGATGGACCGGACGCTGGCACGGCATCCAGA
>JAXDIC010000328.1:0-2701 GCA_034664185.1 Thermoleophilaceae bacterium | reverse complement strand
GTACGACGCCGACAACGCGAAGCTGGCCTGGAGCCGGGCCGTCGCCTTCCTGAAGGAGAACGTCTCGTGAGCGAGGTCGCCGAGCGCTACGGCCGGATCGCCGACGGCTTCACCGCTCGCCTCGAGGCGGTGCCGCCCGGCGCCTGGGGCAAGCCGTCACCCTGCCCGGACTGGACGGCGCACGACGTCGCCCAGCACGTCATCGACACGACGCGGCGGCTGCTGACCAGGCTGACCGGCGGCGACCCGACACCGCCCGACACGGGCGAGGACCTCGCGGCCGCATGGCGGGTGGAGTCCGAGGGCGTGAAGGCCGCGCTCGCCGACCCCGAGCGGGCGGCGACGGAGGTCAAGGGCATGGGCGGCACCCAGCCGTTCGAGGGACTCGTCGGCGGTGTCATGTGCGCCGACACGCTGATCCACACCTGGGACCTGGCTCGGGCGACCGGGCAGGACGAGCAGCTCGACCACGATGGGGTCGCGGCGGCCCATGCGTTCCTCGCGCCCAACGACGAGATGCTCCGGGTCCCCGGCGGCTTCGGCCCGAAGATCGAGCCGCCCGCCGCCGCCGACGAGCAGACCCGCCTGCTGACCTTCGTCGGCCGCCAGCCCTAACGCCGCGGGTCAGGCGTCGGCGCGGACCCAGGCGGAGGTCGACTTGCGCCGCGGCTCGGTCGGCTTCTGCTCGGCCGGCTTGTCCTCAGCCGACGGCGGTGACGGCGCGGCGCCGCCGGCCTGCATCAGCCACTCACGCTGCGTGGCGAGCTGCTGCTCGAGCTCGTCGGTCGGCCGGCCGGCGGCGCGGGCCTTGTCGAGCTTCTGCTCGAGCTCCGCGACCTTCTCGCGCAGCCGCACCTCGAAGGGCGATGCCGATGAGGCCTGCCAGCGCTTCTCGGACGACTCGCGGACCTTCTTCTCGATCGCGCCCATGCGGTCCTCGAGCGAGCGCATCGCCTCGCGCGGCACCTTGCCGGCCTTCTCCCAGCGCTCCTGAAGCTCGCGCAGCCGGGCCGTCGCCTTCTCCTGGGCGCCGGCGAAGTCGAGCGCCTCGGCCTCGGCGAGGATCTCCTCCTTGACCTTCTGGTTGCCGCGGAACTCCTCGTCCTGCGCGGCGAACTGCGCGTTGCGCGCGGTGAAGAAGACGTCCTGGGCGGCCTTGAACGACGCCCACAGCACGTCCTCGACCTCCCGCGGCGCGCGGCCGGCGCTCTTCCAGTCGGTCATGAGGGCCTTGAAGCGCTCGGCCGTCGCCTTCCAGTCGGTCGACGTGCTGAGCGACTCGGCCTCCTTGATGAGCTTCTCCTTACGGGTCTTGGAGACGCTTCGCTGCTCTTCGAGGGCGCCGAAGTGCGTTGTACGGCGTTCGGCGAACCTCTTGCGGGCGGCAGCCACCCGCTGCCAGAGCTCGTCGTCGGCCTTCCGGTCGAGCTTGGGCAGGGCCTTCCAGTCGTCGCCGATCGTCCGCAGGCGCTCCCCGGCCGTCTTCCACTCGCTGCTGCCAGCGAGCTTCTCGGCCTCGTCCGCCAGCGCGGCCTTCTGACCAGCCGCCTGCTCGCGCGCCTCTTCGCGGACCGCCTTCTGCTTCTCGACCGCCTCCGCGGTCGCCGCGATCAGAGCCTCGGCCCGCCGCTGCAGGGACCCCAGGTCTCCCACCGCGTTGGCGGTCGGGAGGGTCTCGACGAGCCGCTTCGCGCTGGTGGCCACCTGGCCGGGATCGCCGGCGCCGCTGCGCAAGCGCTGCTCGAGCAGCATGATCTCGGTGGCCAGCCCGTCGTAACGGCGGGTGTAGTGCGCGAGTCCCTCGGCACCGGAGCCGGCCTGCCACGAGCCGATCGCCCGCTCGCCGCCGTCGGCGGTGCGGACGTAGACGGTGCCGTCGTCCCCGACTCGGCCCCACTCGCTCATGACTCTCCCAATCCCCGGCGCCAGCCCTAAGTGGCCCGCTGCCGACCCAGCCTAAGGTCGCGGCCAGCCTAAGGTCATGCGCGTGCGCCGTACCGACCTCGTGCTCCTGCTCGTGGTCTACGTCATCCCGGTCGGCATCGCGGCCGTCTTGCTGGCGCTGGCCGACCTCGGCATCCTGGCGATCGCCCTGGTTGTCATCGAGGCCGTTGTCGCGACCACCGTCTACGTGGCCCGCCAGCAGCCCGAGCAGCCCGCCCGGCCCAGCCGCCGCCCGTGGCTCGTGCCAGCCGCCATGATCGGTGCCCTCGGGCTCATGGTCGTCGTCGCGGTCGTCGCTGCGCACGCGGACTGACAACTGTCACGCCTTCGCGGGCTGACACCGCGGGCCGGAGCGGCGAAGATGGAGGGGAGAGCGGTGCGACCCGACCCCTCCGCCGCGACAAGGAGCAACCGTGACCACCGCCGCTGAGCGCCCGCGCTCGCGACAGCTCGTGCCCGCCATCCTGGCCGGCATCCTGGCGACGGTCCTGTTCGGCGTGGGTGCCGCGATCTGGCTGTCGAGCGACGGTACGACGGTGGTGCACGCGGCTGCGGCCGAGCCGGTCCCCGATCCGGTGCTCACGGCGCTGCTGCCGAGTGGGCCGCGGATGGCTGCGCCCTGGAACGCCCCGCTCACCCTGTCGGTCATCGACGGATCGCTGAAAGCCGTGACGGTGCTCGACCCCGACGGACAGCCGCTCCCGGGGACGTCCGCGGACCCGTCGTCCTGGCAGTCCGTCGCGCAGTCGCTGCTGCC
>JAXDIC010000314.1:0-2747 GCA_034664185.1 Thermoleophilaceae bacterium | reverse complement strand
CCAGCCGCATGATCAGCGGGGACTTGGAGGCCAGCTTCGCGGCCCAGTCGGCCACGGCGGCGTCGAAGTCCTCGGCGGGGACGACCCTGTTGGCCAACCCGTACTCCACGGCCTGCTCCGCCGAGATTCGGTCGCCCAGGAGCAACAGCTCGTTGGTCTTCTTCCGCGGCACGTTGCGGTAGATCAGCGCCATGATCATGAACGGGAAGGCCCCGACGTTGATCTCCGGCGTGCCGAACTCGGCGCCCTCCCTGGCGATCACCAGGTCGTGCGCCAGAGCGATTCCCAGCGAGCCGGCCAGCACGTGGCCGTTGGCCGCGCACAGCGTGGGCTTGCCCAGCTCGCCGATCAGGCGGAAGAGCCGGACGAACCGCTCCGACCCGAGGTGCTTGTGGACCAGCGGCACGTCGCCCGAGAAGCCGGCGAGGTTCGCGCCCGAGGAGAAGACCCGATCGTGCGACGAGGTGAGCACCACGCAGCGCACCGAATCGTCGTCCCGGGCGGCCTCGTAGACGTCGATCAGCTCGCCCAGCAGCTCGTTCGACAGCGCGTTGCGCGTGTCGGGCTGATCGAGGGTGACGGTCGCGATACCTTCCGCGATCTCGTAGCGGATCGTCTCGTAGGCCATGGGAAGTGGGAAGTGCCACTCCTCACTCTGACGGATCGCGCGAAGCGGCGTCAAGCCGGGCCCTAGACAGTCCTCCGATAACGCATGTATAGTTCCGCGCCGCCGAGTCGACCCGGGCCACCGGGGCGAACGGGGGAACCACTGCCGGCACGGGAGCCGGCCGGGGCGAATCGAACGCATTGCCGCGTTCGTAGCGCACAGCGCGAGCCCGACAGCTCACCCCGTAGGCGAACGGACAACCGAAATGCAACACCTCACCGAGGGGGTCGGCTGATGGCGCGCATCCGGAATCTGATGACAGTCGTGGCGATCGCATCGGCGATCGTGGCGTCGGCTGCGCCTGCGCAGGCGCAGTCACCCGAGCAGGCGATGCTGAACAAGGCGAACAGCTTCCGCAGGGCCCACGGTCTGGGCAAGCTGCACATGTCGGGCAGCCTCATGGGGTCCGCGTCCAAGTACGCGCACCAGCTGATGCGGAGCGGCTACTTCGGCCACTCCAACCGGATCCACGCCAGCGGTCACTACAGGCGACTGGGCGAGATCCTGGAGATCCAGCGCGGACTTCAGCCCAACATAAACCTGGCGTTCAACACCTGGCTGCACTCGTCGGGCCACCGCGCGATCATCATGGACCGGTCGTTCAACTACGCCGGCGCCGGGCGAGCCGCCGGGCGCTTCCACGGGCACAACTCGACGATCTGGGTGATGCACTTCGGCCGTCCGTAGGTAGCGTCGAACCGCGCCGCCCCCTGGCGCGTAGACATAGTTGGAGCGATACGCCGACCGATGGGGGGCTCGATGAGCGGACGGACGGGACGCAGGATGGCGACGGCCGCGGCGCTGGTGGGGGTTGCGGCCATCGCGCCGTCGCCCACCGCCTCGGGGCAGAGCGGCCAGCCGGCCGCCGATGTCAAGGCGGAGGGCAACGTGTTCACCGGCGGGCTGGGCTTCAACCCCGCGGGCGTGAGCGTCAAGGTCGGTCAGGTGGTGCGCTGGACCAACACCGACCCGGTCGTCCCCCACACCGCCACCGAGAACCACGGGCTCTGGGACGAGGGCGGCACGTACGGCCAGACGCCGGCCAACCCGTCCGGGTTCGGACCCGGCGAGAGTCGCCAGCGCACGTTCGAGGCGGGCACGCAGCACTACTACTGCAGGGTCCACCCGACGAAGATGCACGGCGTGGTGGCCGTGCCGGTCACGCTCGCGCGCGTGGTCCACACCCTGCGCCAGCGCCACCGCAGTCGCAAGCTGCGCTACGTGGTGGCCACGTGGGCGTCGGCCGCTCCTGCCCCCGGCCAGGTGTTCGACGTGCAGATCATGCGACGGGGCGGATCGTGGACGGCCTTCCGCACCGGCACCCGCACGGCGTCGGGCAGCTTCCGGTCCGGCAAGCGCCGAGCGCTCCAGTGGTCGGTCCGCGCGCGGCTGCGCAAGGCCAGCGACGCGGAGGCCGCCACCGACTGGTCGCCGGTCGCGTCGATCGTCGGCTGACGCGGGCGGTCGGGGCCGGCGGCTGAACGCGCGCGGTCCGCCCGTCCGGCGGGAGGCCACGGTTGGAAGTAGGAAGTGCCACTGTTTACTTTCGCCCGCCGCTGCTCTAGCCTGCGCGGCGGCACCCGACCGCGAGGAGACGCCGCCGCATGGCCACCGCCGAGACCGTCCTCAAGCCCGACTTCCAGAGCAAGCGGAAGCACTTCATCTTCACCGACGAGCACGAGCAGCTCCGCGAGTCGATCCGCTCGTTCGCGCAGAAGGAGCTGGCGCCGCACGCGGAGGAGTGGGAGGAGACGACGTTCCCGGACTGGGTGTTCACGCGGATGGGCGAGCTGGGCTACCTCGGGCTGTCCTACCCGGAGGAGTACGGCGGGCAGGGCGGCGACTACTACTCCAACCTGGTCCTGGCCGAGGAGATCGCCCACGCCAACTCCGGCGGCCTGGCCATGGGCGTGGCGGTGCACACCGACATGGCCACCCCGCCGATCTTCATGTTCGGCACCGAGGAGCAGAAGCAGCGCTACCTGGTGCCGTCGATCAAGGGCGAGAAGATCTCCTGCCTCGGGATCACCGAGCCGGACGCCGGCTCCGACGTGTCGGGCATCCGCACGCGGGCGGTCCG
>JAXDIC010000301.1:0-8913 GCA_034664185.1 Thermoleophilaceae bacterium | reverse complement strand
CCTTGCCCACGTCACCGAAGCCGCAGATCACGCAGAGCTTGCCGCCCAGCATCACGTCGACGGCGCGGTTGATCCCGTCGACCAGCGAGTGGCGGCAGCCGTAGATGTTGTCGAACTTGGACTTGGTGACCGAGTTGTTCACGTTGATCGCGGAGAACAGGAGCTGCCCGGCCTGCTGCATCTGGTAGAGGCGGTTGACCCCGGTGGTGGTCTCCTCGGTGACGCCCTTGATGCCCGCGGCGATGTTGGTCCAGCGCTGCGAGTCCTCCGCCAGCGAGCGCTCGAGCAGGCCGAGGATGACGACCATCTCCTCGGGGTCGGTCTTGGCGGGCGCCGGCACGGCACCGGCGCGCTCGTACTCCGCGCCCTTGTGCACCAGGAGCGTGGCGTCGCCCCCGTCGTCGAGGATCATGTTGGGGCCGCCGCCGTCGGGCCAGCGGAGCACCTGATCGGTGCACCACCAGTACTCCTCCAGCGTCTCGCCCTTCCAGGCGTAGACCGGCACGCCGCGCGGGTCGTCGGGTGTCCCGTCCGGGCCGACGGCAACCGCGGCGGCAGCGTGGTCCTGCGTCGAGAAGATGTTGCAGCTTGCCCAGCGGATCTCGGCGCCCAGCGCCGTCAGCGTCTCGATCAGCACGGCGGTCTGGATGGTCATGTGGAGCGAGCCGGTGATGCGCGCGCCGGCCAGCGGCTGCGCGGCCGCGTACTCCTCGCGACAGGCCATCAGCCCGGGCATCTCGTGCTCGGCCAGCTGGATCTCCTTGCGCCCGAAGTCGGCGAGCGAGAGGTCGGCGACCTTGAAGTCGGTCGCGGTGGCGGTCGTCGTGGGCGGCGTCATGGGCTCCTGTCCAGTTCGAGCTCTGCTGTCGGCATCTAGGCTAGCCGAGGCGCTTCTTCAGATCCTCGATCGCGGGCACCGGCGTGGGGTCCACGCCCGTGAGAACCGCCATGTAGACCGACACCAGGTCGCCGAGCAGCACCAGCGACAGGACGCGCTCGGCGGGCGTCTGGCCGCGCGCCTCGACGCGGCGCACAACGGCCGCCTGGGGCTCGAGCAGCTCGGCGGTCAGCGCGATCCGCCGGCGCAGGCGCTGGTCCAGGCCTGGGTCGTCGAGGAAGACGGCCGCGAGCCGCGCCGCCGCGGGACCGTGGGCCTCGAAGCCGCACACCTCGTTGTGGTCCGCCTCCGGCAGCTCGGAGGCGAACGCCGGCGCGGAGGCGTTCTCGTTGACCTGGGTCTTCCAGCGCCGTGCCACGGCGGCGGTGAGCCCGGCCCCGTAGACCACCGGGACGGTGCCCGCCAGCGCCGTCGCCAGCGCCTTGGCCTCCGAGTCGGCGGGGGCGTCGGGCCCCCACTCGGGGAGCAGGTCGCCCAGCAGCGCCCCGGCGGCCTCAAGCTCGCTCGTCAGCGACGGCCCGGCGCCGCAGGCCGTCGCGCACTCGAGCGCCGCCACCGTCATGTAGACCACCGCGGCGCGTGGCTGGAATCCCGCCGGCACCCCGATGACCGGCACGCCCGCCTCGCGGGCGGCGCTGCCCAGCTGCCCCCCGGTGGTGATCGCGACGCGCGGTGCGCCGGCGGCGCCGGCCTGCTCGAAGCACGCGAGCGTCTCCTCGGTGTCGCCCGAGTAGCTGGCGCACAGCACCAGCGTGTCCGCGCCGACCCAGGGATCCAGCTCGTAGCCGCGCACCGTGCTCACCGGCCGCCGCGCCCGATCGCCGAGCACCGCGGCGGCCAAGTCGCCGCCCACCGCCGATCCGCCCATGCCCGCGACCACCAGGCCGCCGGCCATCTCCCCGCGCGGCAACGCAACCGACTCCGCCCGCCAGAGCGCGTCACGCAGCTGGTCGGGCTGGGCCAGGACGTCGCCCATCATGTGGCCCGGATCGGCGGCCACGATCTCCTCGCGTGTGAGCTCGATCGGGCTCATGCAACGCGCTCGGCCGGCTGGACCCGCGCGTCGCTCTCGACGCGCGCGCCGTCCTCGATCACGGCTCCCGCCCCCAGCACGGCGCCCTCGCCGACCTCGACGCGGTCGCCCAGCCGCACCCCCTCGGCGAGGATCGCGGCCGTCACCGTGCAGCGCGCGCCGACGCGGACGTCGTCGTGCAGCACCGAGCGCTCGACCGTGGACTTGTCGCCCACGGAGCAGTGGCGGCCGAGCACGGACGCGGGGCCGATCCGGGCGCCGCCCGTGATGCATCCCTCGTAGATCAGCGACCCGGTCTCGTCCGCGGGCGGCAGCGAGCTGTCGACTCGATGCGCGAGCAGGTCGTAGGTGGCCTCCAGGTAGCGCTCGGGCGTCCCGATGTCGATCCAGTAGCCCTCGGCCTGGTAGCCGTACAGCCCCTCCCCGACCATCGATGGGAACACCTCCCGCTCGAACGAGACCGCGCGGCCGGGCGGGATCCGGTCGACCACGTCGCGCTCGAGCACGTAGGCGCCCGCGTTGATCCGGTTGGTGGGCGCCGACGGCATCTTCTCGAGGAAGGCCTCCACCTGGCCATCCTCATCGGTGGGCACCGAGCCGTACGCGGCGGTGTCCCGCACGGCCACCAGGGCCAGCGTGCCGGCCGCGCCGGTGCGCTCGTGCTGCTCCAACTCGGCCGCCAGGTCGAGGTCGGTGAGCACGTCGCCGTTCAGGACCAGAACGCGCTCGGCCAGCAGGCCGGCGTCCGCCGCCAGGCGCATCGGTCCGGCCGTGCCCAGCGGCTCGTCCTCCACCACGTAGCGGAGCGCGATGCCGTCGTGGCTGTCCCCCAGCACCCGCTCGACGGCGTCGGACATGAACCCGCACGAGAGGATCGCCTCGTCCACGCCGTGGCGGCCCAGCCAGTCGAGCATGAACGTGAGGAACGGCCGCCCGGCGAGCGGCATGACCGGCTTGGGCACCGTCAGGGTGAGCGGCCGCAGCCGGGTGCCCTCGCCGCCCGCGAGCACGAGCGCCTGCAATCGGCTCACCCCGTGGCCGGCGGAGCGCCCGGGTCGACGCGCAGGCTGGAGCGGCCGATCCCCTCGAACGTGTAGCCGGACGCCTTGAGCAGGTCGCCGTCCAGGAAGTTGCGGCCGTCGACGACCAGCGGGCGGGCCATGCGCGCCTTCACCTCACCCGCCCAGTCCAGCTCGCGGAACTCGGGCCACTCGGTGACGAGCACGGCGGCGTCGGCGCCCTCCAGGGCCTCCAGCGCCGAGTCGCACGCGCGCGCGCCCGCGAGGAGGCCGCGCGCCCGGTCGTTGGCCACCGGGTCGTACACGCGCACGTGGGCGCCCTCGCTCTGGAGCCGACCGGCCAGCACCAGGCTGGTGGCCTCGCGGACGTCGTCCGTGTTGGGCTTGAAGGCGATGCCCAGCAGCGCTATCTCCTTGCCGACCAGCGACCCGAGGTGCTTCTGGAGCTTGCCGATCGTGCGGCGCTTCTGAAGCTCGTTGACCTCGATGACGGCCGTGAGCAGCTGGAAGTGGTAGCCCGTGTTGCCGGCCAGCTGCTTGAGCGCGCTGACATCTTTTGGAAAGCAACTTCCGCCGAAGCCTATGCCCGCCCGCAGGAACTGCGGACCGATGCGGGAGTCGTAGCCCATCCCGCGCGCCACCTCGGTCACGTCCGCGCCCAGCTCCTCCGACACGTTCGCGATCTCGTTGATGAACGAGATCTTGGTTGCCAGGAAGGCGTTGGACGCCAGCTTGATCATCTCGGCGCTGGCCACGTCGGTGCGGACGATCGGCGCGTCGAGCGGCTCGTACAGGGCGGCGACGCGGTCGGCGAACGCGGACGAGTCGTCGGAGGCTCCCACCACCACGCGGTCGGGGTGCATGAAATCCTCGACCGCGGTGCCCTCCTTCAGGAACTCGGGGTTGGAGACGTAGCCCAGGTCCGCGCGCCGCCGCCGGATCGAGCGCCCGGTGCCGACGGGAACGGTGCTCTTCATCACGATGGCGTGGTCGCGCGAGTCGCCCAGCTCCTCCACCACGCCGTCCACCCGCGAGAGATCGGCGTCGCCGGAGTAGGTGGGCGGGGTGTCGACGCAGCAGAACAGGAGCTCGGCCCCGCTCAGCACGTCGCCCATCTCGGTGGTGAAGTGCAGCCGCTCGGCGTTCTTCTCGAGCGCCTCGGACAGTCCGGGCTCGAAGATCGGCACCTCGCCGCGCCGCAGCGCGTCGATCTTCTCGCTGACGATGTCGCGGCAGTGCACCTCGTGGCCCAGCTCGGCGAAGCAGGCAGCCGTGACCAGGCCCACCCACCCGGCTCCGATGACGCCCACGGGCTCGCGCTCAGGCATGGGCTGTGCGGGCGAAGGCCACGAGGGCGGGCAGGCTATCCACTCAAAGCGACTTGGCGGACCGAGCGACGGCCAGCATCTGCTTCTCGGTGAGCATCTCCGACAGCGTGTTGGAGATCCAGTAGACGGCTCCGCCCGACTGCCACGCGACCAATCGCGTACGCGCACCGTCGCGGTAGAGCCTGAACTTCTCGCCGCCGATCTTGGTGGTGGCGGAGGGGCTGCGCAGAATGGGCGCGCTGGCCCAGGTGGTGCCTTGAAGGCCGTAGTACTCGCCCACCTTGCCGGTGGAGATCACGATCCGGTACGCGGGGTACTTCTTGTGCGCCGACGGCCTGATCGTGTACGCGCGCGGCGGGTTGAGGAACATCGATCCCGGAACCAGGCCCCGCGGGTAATAGAGGCGCATGCCGCGCGCGCCGCCGGTGACCAGCTGCAGGGCGACCTGCTTGCCGCTGGACGACGTGTCCGTCAGCCCGGAGCCGCCCCGCCCCTTCTTGTGGTGGCCCTTGCGGGACTTGGGCTTGGGCGTCTTGGGCACGGGCGGCGCGGTGGCACCGAGGAACTCCTGGGCGAGCTTGTTGATGTCGGAGTGCGACGCGGTGACGAAGCTGGGGCCCAGCTTGGCCGTGAAGTGGATCTCGTGGATCGGATGCGAGGCGGAGTTGACGACCAGGTTGAGCAGCCGCAGCACGGCCTTGTCCGAGCCGATGTCGGACTGGGTGTAGCGGCCGAAGATCGTGATCAGCTTGTCGCGGTGCGCGATCAGCTTGCTGACCCCGATCTGCTGCTTGATCTGGCGGAGGAAGTCCTGCTGGCGGGCCGAGCGGACGATGTCGTTGTCGTTGTGGCGGTAGCGCACGTAGTCGAGCGCGGGCTGCCCGCAGATCTTCTGATATCCCGGCTGGATGTCGATCTTGGCGTAGTTGCCCGTCTGGTTGTAGTAGCGGCGATCGACGTCCGCGAAGACGCAGCCGAGCGCGTCGATGGCCTTGCGGAAGCCGCGGAAGTCGATGTTGACGACATGGTTGATGCCCAGGCCCGTGAGCTTCTTGATCGTGCGCACGGTGAGCTTGACCCCGCCCTCCGAGTAGGCGGCGTTGAGCTTGTCGACGCCGTGTCCGGGAATCGACACCTTGAGGTCTCTCGGCAGCGACATCAGCGCGGTGGCCGACTTGGACGGATCGAGTCGCACCAGCATCATCGTGTCCGAGCGCGCGCTCGTGCTGTAGTCGACCGCGCCCTTGGCGCGCTGGTCGGCACCGATCAGCAGGATCGTCTGCGGCTTGCCGTTGCCCGCCTCCTGCAGGTCCTGCGGCAGGCTGATGGTGTTGCCGGACTTGAAGGCGTTGACCACCTTGTCGATCTCGTGGAAGGCCGCCACGCCGGTGGCCGCCCCGGCCGCCAGCACGATCAGCAGCCCGCCGATCACGTAGCGCTTCCAGAACGTGGTGCGCTGCTCAAGCAATGCGCAGGTGGCCCTTACCCACGGTCTGGGGCACGGACCGCACGAACTCCACCAGCGCACACCGGTAGCGCTCCAGCGACGGGATGGAGACCCACTCGTCGGGGCCGTGATGCCCGCCGCCCACAGGGCCGAACTCGACCGCCGGCACGCCGGCCTCGATGAAGCTGTTGACGTCCGACGCCCCGTCGCGGCCGACCGAGATGCGATCGGCCGGCGTCCAGTCGGATATGACGGCGGCCAGAGCGTGCACGTGCGGGTCGTCCCGATCCACGATCACCGCGCCGCGGCTGAACACCACCGTGACGGCCGTGTCCGGGATCGCCCGGATGGCCTCCAGGATCTCGTCCGAGTCCTGCCCGGGCAGGTAGCGGATGTCGACGTCGATGGCGCAGAAGTCGGGCACCTTGTTGATGCGGTCGCCGCCGATGATGCGACCGAGGCTGATCGACGGGCGGTCGAACAGCTCCGACGCTTCGCGCGCGAAGGGCATGGCCTGGATGCTGCGGAAGACGTCGACCGCCTTGAGCACCGCGTTGTCGCCCATCCACGGCGTGGACCCGTGCGCCGCGGTGCCGGTCACCTCGATGCGCAGGGCCAGCACGCCCTTGGCCTGCACGCCGATGCGCAGGTCCGTGGGCTCGCCGGTGATGGCGAAGTCGCCCGTGTAGCCCTTGGCCACCAGGTAGTCGGAGCCGCGGTCGAACGGCTCGTCCGACTCCTCGTCCGAGACGCAGACGAAGTGCACGCGCACCTCGGACTGCGCGGCCAGCTCGCGCGCGGCGCACATCATCGCCGCCAGGCCGCCCTTCATGTCGTAGGCGCCGCGCCCGATCAGGCGATCGCCGTCGATGCGCGGCTGGAACTGCTCCGGGCGCCCGGGGACAACGTCGAGGTGGCCGTGGAGGACGATCGTGGGCCCTGAAGCGACGCCGACGGTGGCCGCAAGCACGGGCAGGTCGTTCTTGGTCCCGTCCTTCACCTCGATCTCGTTCGACTCGAGCCAGCCCTTGACGAAGCCCGCCGCGGCGGTGATGCCGTCGAGCGTCGATGTGTCGTACGTGATCAGGCGCTCCGCGAGCGCGCGTTCCTGCATGGCGAGTGAGGATAACGGCGGCTTGGGGCGTCAAAACCGCGTCTTGGGCGTGCTGCCTAGCGGTAGCCTTGGCGCGCCTTGCGACCAGCTCTCACCCGGTCACCCGACCGCGCCCGCATAGGCGAGCTGGCGCGCTCCGACACCGGCAAGGCCGCCGGGATGGCCGCCGCCGTGATGGTCGGCAACGTGCTGGCGCTGGCGTTCACGGTCGTGTTCGCCCGCAAGCTCGGCCAGACCGGCTACGGGTCGCTGGGGGCGCTGATCTCGGCCTACATCATCCTGATGGTCCCGGGATCCGCGGTGCAGACCACGGTGGCGCGCGAGATCAGCGCGGCGTCCGCGGCCGGCGACCCGGCGGCGGGAGCTGGCGTGCGCCGCTGGCTCCGGGGCCTTGCCGTGGCCACCGTCGTGCTCACGCTGGTCGCGGTGCTGGCGCGCGACCTGATCGCGACGGCGATCGGCGTCCAGGACCTGCCGTGGGCGGCGGCCGCGACGGTGCCCAGCGGCTGCCTGTGGCTGATCCTGTCGATCCAGCGCGGCGCGCTCCAGGGCTTTCATGACTACAGCGGCGTGGGCGCGAGCTGGATCGCCGAGCAGATGGCTCGGTTCGGGTTCGCGTTCGCGCTGGTCGGGGCGGGCGCCAGCGTGACCGGGGCGTTCCTCGGCACACCGCTCGCGCTGGCCGCCGTGGCCATCGCGCTGGTCGTGCGGCTCAACCGGCGCCTGCCCCACGCTGAGCCGCACGAGCATCCGCTGCGCGAGCTCTTGGTGCGCGCGGCCGCGCCCGTGGCGGCCCTGGCGCTGATCGCGTGGATGCAGGACGGCAACGTGATCATCGTCAAGCACATCGCCACCGGCAAGCAGGCCGGCGCGTACAACGCCGCGGCGGTGGCGGCCAAGGCGATCATGTGGATCGCGGTGGGGCTGGGGCTGTATCTGGTGCCTGAGACCGCGCGGCGCGCGCACCATCGCGAGACCGCGCGCGGCGTGCTCGGTAGGACGCTGGGGCTGATCGCGCTGGCGGCCGCCCCGATGGTGCTGATCTACGCGCTGGCCGCCAAGCCGCTGCTGCATTTGACGTTCAAGTTCACCGGCGGCGCTGGGGCGCTGCCGCTGCTGGGGCTCGCGCTGTCGTGCCTGGCGGGCACCTACCTGGCGGTGCAGTACCACCTCGCGCTGCACCGCTGGCGATTCATCGGCGTGCTGGCGGTGGCGGCGGTGGCGCAGCCGCTGGTGGTGGTCGCGATCGGCCCGCACCTGTCCCAGATCGCGCTGGGGCTTCTGGCGCTGAACGGCACGCTGGCGGCGGCGATGCTGGTGCTGGCGTTCCGGGCGGTGTCGCACGGGGAGGCGCCGCTGGATACGGGTGAGCAGCCGGCGTTGGGGGAGATTGCGTAGGTCTCGGGCGGTCACACGCAGTGGACCGAACAAGATATGGAAGCCTGCGCTACCGACGTTCAGCTATCTCCTGGACGCCGCCGAAGTGCCGTCTCGACTATCAGACCCATGAGCCCAGACGCCCCCAGCACTGCGCCGAATGCCCAACCGGGTGCATTGATTAATGTCAGAACTGTTACCCCGATGCCGATCCAGACGATCGCCAGCACGACTCGGAGCGCATAGCGTGGAGCTGGTTTGTCGGATCGTTCACGCGCCATGGCTTAGCTAGCTCGTACGGGTCGCACATCAATTGTGACCCCCAATCCCGATAGACCAGATGCGGGGACTTGGTCATGTCAGGGTATATGCAGCAGTGCCATCACCAGCAGCAAAAGTGCTAGTAGGACCATTTTGCGTCCAAATGACCGTATGCCTTCAATGTCGACTCCAGCTTTACGCTCAGCGGGCACTCTGATCGTGATGTTGTGGGACAAGCTAGTCCCGATACCACCCAAGTCGACGGCCAGTGCACTGAAGTACAGCAGCCCCACTATTGCTGCGCTCGCCCTAAGTGGTGTCGTAAACACAAAATAGCCGACGCTCATCGTGAGCCCAACCAAGACCAGCATAATTCGAGACCCAAATACTTTCCTGGGACCGATGTGACTCATTGGCCGCACAGTCAATTCAAATT
>JAXDIC010000288.1:0-7316 GCA_034664185.1 Thermoleophilaceae bacterium | reverse complement strand
TGGTGGTGGAGACGGGCATCCACGACGGCCTGGGGTCGTTGATCCTCGTGCGCGCGCTCGAGCGCAACGCGGAGGAGGGCGTGCATGGCCGCCTGGTCGGATTCGACATCTATCCGCGGGCCGGCTGGATCGTCGGCGACAGCCCGCTGTACCGGCGCGTCATCGAGCCGACGGAGACGGCGCTGGCGCGCGAGCTCGACGCGGGCCCGCCCCTGGGCGTGTTCATCCACGACACGCTGCACACCTACGAGCACGAGCGCTTCGAGCTCGAGACGGCCGCCGACCGACTCGTGCCCGGCGGCGTCCTGATCAGCGACAACGCCCACGCCAGCACGGCTCTCGAGGATGTCTGCGAGGCGCGAGGGCTGCGCTACGACTTCTTCGGCGAGCGCCCGCTCGACCACTTCTCGCCGGGCGCCGGAATCGGGGTCGGGAGGTCCGAGACCGGCTGAGTGACGCTCCCCACGCGCTCCTCTGATACTGTGCTAGTGAGTTAGCACTCAGGCAAGGGAGGCGTCATGCGGGAGCTTCGGTACTGCGGTTCGGCGTTGGCTGTTGTGGTCGTCGGGAGTGCGCTGGCCAGCGCCTCCGCGTTCGCGTCGACGGCCAGGATCACCTATTCGGACTCGTTCACCACGCCGGTGCCCGGCATGCCCAGCGGTCGCGTGCTGCGCGAGCTGTTCACGAACGTCAACGACCCCCCGAACAAGGCCGCCAACGATCCGACCAACGGCAAGCCGCCGGCGGTCTCCCACGTCCACGCCCAGCTCCCGGCGGGCGCGCGCTTCGACACCTCCGCGGTGCCCCAGTGCACGGCCTCCGACGCCGCGCTGATGCTGCAGGGTCCGTCGGCCTGTCCGCCCGCGACCAAGCTCGGGACCGACGACTTCGTGATCGACGAGGAGGAGCCGCCCACGACGGACCGCTACGTGCTCGAGCAGGTCACGTACTTCAACGAGAAGGACGGGTTGATCCTGCTGGCCCACGACCCGACCGGCGCCTACATCGCGGTGCACGGGAAGATCGGCGCCGACACGCTCGACATCGAGCTGCCGCCGTTCCCGGGCACTCCGCCCGACGGGGGAGCAACGAAGAGCGAGAACTCGCTGACCTACGCCGTGACCGGCAGGCGCAACGGCCGCACGGTGGGCTACATCACCACTCCGCCCAGCTGCCCGGCCAGCGAGAAGTGGCTGTTCCACATGACGTTCACCTACCGCGGCGATGGCACCAAGCAGACCGTGGAGAGCGCCATGCCGTGCATCGACGTGCCGCCGAGCGCTCAGCGGAGCGCGCTGCATGTGGCGTTCTACCGGCACCAGTCCGCGCGTGCCGGCTCACCGGTCCGCGTGCGCGTGATGGCGTCGCGGGCGGCGGCTGGGAAGGCCACGATCCTGAGCCACGGCAAGGCCGTCGTGAGCCGCAAGGTGGTACTGCACACGGGCATCAACACGGTTCGCCTGCCCGCGGTGCAGAGTGGCTCCTACCGGTTCAGGCTCTCCGCGCACGTGCCCGGCGAGAGCGTGTCGCGCGGCGCGCGACTGGTGGTGCGCTAGGAGGAGAAGCCCCGCTAGGCGGCGCGCCGCACGGACGGCTGGCGCGCCGCCTGATGCTGCCCGTTGCGGCGCTTGCCCGCCGGCAGCCGGAATGTGGCCAGCGCGTCGGCCACCGCGCGGTACGAGGCGACGTTGACGGCCATGCCCACATGGCTCGAGCGGATCTCCAGCTGCTCGGCGCACGAGTCGAGACAGGCGCGCCAGTCGACCACGCCGTCGCTCTTGGAGTACACGGACAGGTAGCCGACGCCCTTGGGCAGCGGCTGGCCGAGGTCGTGCCAGAAGCTGCGACAGCACTCGTCCCACAGGCACGAGTGCTTGAACATGCCGCGCAGGCCAACGCTGCCGAGCGTGCCCACGGCGTAGACCTGCATGCGAACCAGCGGGTGGATGGCGACGGGGTTCAGCTGCGGGGAGCCCAGCGTGACGATGCCCGAGACCAGGTCCGGCCGCCGCGCGGCCAGGACCTTGGCGAAGTGGCCGCCGCGGCTCTGACCGACGATCGCGACCTTCTGGCCGCGCGTCTCGGCCATGACCTCCAGGCGCTCGGCCAGGCGCTGCATGACCACGCTGGAGCAGTCGACGTTGGACCGGATGCCCGCCTTGCGGGTGTGGTGGCCAGTGCGCCGCAGCCAGCGCGTCATCAGGGCGAGCGAGTCGTCGCCGGCTAGGAATCCGGGGATCAGCAGCACCGGCTGACCGCCCGCGTCGGCCACCCCCTCGCCCCGGTAGATCGGGTCTCGCATGAGGGCGGCGGCCTCGAGGCCGATTCGGCTTTCTCGCCAGATCGGGGGAAGCCCCAAAAGTGACCGTGCAGTCATCTTCTGCGGCCTAGCCTACCCACGGGGGCAGTCGCCTAATCCCACCATCCCCCAATCCGGGGGATTGCGATGAAGGCCGTGAAACCCGCTCGCCGACTACGATTCCGCGCCATGCGCGCCGCGACCGTCAGGGACGGAGAGATCGTGATCGAGGAGCATCCCGATCCCAAGCCCGGCGCCGGCGAGCTCTTGGTGCGCGTCCGCGCCGCGGGGCTGAACGGCGCCGACATGCATCAGCGGCGCGGCCTGTACCCGGCCCCGCCCGGCGCGCCGCAGGACATCCCCGGGCTCGAGCTGGCCGGCGAGGTGGCCGCCGCCGACAGCCGGGCCTCGCGCTTCTCGGAGGGCGACCGCGTGATGGCCATCGTGGCCGGCGGCGGACAGGCGGAGCTGGCCGTGGTGCACGAGCGCGTGGCGATGCCGGTGCCGGACGCGCTTCACTGGCCGGCCGCCGGCGGGTTTCCGGAGGTGTTCACCACGGCGCACGACGCGCTGTTCACGCAGGCCGGTCTCGCCGCCGGCGAGCGGCTCCTGGTGCACGGCGCGGCCGGCGGCGTGGGCACGGCCGCGGTGCAGCTCGGGCGCGCCGTGGGCGCCAGCGTGACCGCCACCGTGCGCAACGAGGACATGCGCGGCGACGTGGAGAAGCTGGGCGCGAGCGTCGTCGCGCCGGAGGGATTCGAGGAGCACGGCCCGTTCGACGTCGTGCTCGAGCTGGTGGGCGCGCCCAACCTGGCGGCCGACGTGGGCGCCCTGGCCACCGGCGGGCGCGTGGTGGTGATCGGCATCGGCGCCGGCGCGAAGGCCGAGCTGAACCTGGGGGCGCTGATGGGAGCGCGCGGGACGGTGCGCGGCTCGATGCTGCGCGCGCGGCCTCTCGAGGAGAAGGCCATTGCCGCACGGGCGGTCGAGCGGCACGTGCTGCCGCTGGTCCAGAGCGGCGCCGTGGCGGTGCCGATCGCCGACACCTTCGAGCTCGAACGGGCGGCCGATGCATACGAGCGCTTCGCCGCCGGCGGCAAGCTCGGCAAGATTGTTCTGACAATCGGCTGACGATCCGCTACAACACCCTGCGTGGTGAGGCTCATGGCGGATCCGTCCGCCCTGGTGGGGCGGCGGGAGGAACGCAAGGCACAGAACCGGGAGAAGCTCCTGGCGGCGGCACGCCGGGTGTTCGCCGAGAAGGGGCTCGGCGAGGCGACCGCGCGCGACATCGTGCGCGGCACCGATCTGGCGACGGGGACCTTCTACAACTACTTCAGCTCCAAGGAGGACGCGTTCCGCGCCGTGCTCGAGGAGTTCGCCGCTCGCGCGAGGGCATCCGCCCGCGCCCACCGCCGGGAGCCGGGGGCCACGCTCGAGGACCGCATCTACGGCGCCTACCGGTCCTACTTCGCGCTCACCGTCGAGGACAGGGAGATGTTCGCGGTGTTCCGCCGCAACGCGGGGGCGATCGCGATGATGAACGACGAGGACGTGTTCGAGATCGGTACCTCTGAGCTGTTCGAGGACCTCGAGGAGTGGGCCCGCGCCGGCGATCTCCCCGGGATCGACCTGCACCACCTGGCCACGGCCATGGTCGGCACCGGGTTCCAGATGGCCACTCATCTCGCCGATCGCGAGCCGCCGGACGTCGACGCCGCCGCTCGGTTCTGCACCGGCCTCTTCATGGGCGGGATACGTGAGCTAGCGGGCTGACCGACCGTTGCCGGCCCTGGCCGGTACGATCGCGTCAGCCGCGCCTCGGAGTACCTCGTGGAACGCCAGACCATCGCCCAGCGCAAGGGGCCGCCGACGATCGCGGACGGAGACCGCACGGCCGCGGAGATCGTCTTCGACCGCGCCACCAAGACGTACCCGGGCCAGAAGCGCCCGGCCGTCAACGAGCTGTCGCTGACCATCGGCGCGGGCGAGATATGCATGCTGGTCGGGCCGTCCGGCGGCGGCAAGACCACCGCCCTGAAGATGATCAATCGGCTGATCGACTTCGAGGGCGGCGACATCACCATCGACGGCCAGAGCGTGCGCGGGCTGGACGTGACGGAGCTGCGGCGGGGCATCGGATACGTGATCCAGCAGATCGGCCTGTTCCCGCACATGACCGTCGCCGCCAACATCGGCACGGTCCCGCGGCTCATGGGGTGGGACAAGGAGCGGATCCGCGCTCGGGCGCACGAGCTGATCGAGCTGGTGGGGCTCGACCCCGACGTCGACGGCAAGCGCTACCCGGCGCAGCTGTCCGGCGGGCAGCGCCAGCGCATCGGCCTGGCGCGCGCGCTGGCGGCCGACCCGCCGGTGATGCTCATGGACGAGCCGTTCGGCGCGCTCGACCCGATCACGCGCGACCGCCTGCAGCAGGAGTTCCTGGCGCTCCAGGCGCGGATCCGCAAGACGGTCGTGTTCGTGACCCATGACATCGACGAGGCGATCAAGATGGCCGACCGGATCGCGATCCTGCGCGAGGGCGGCGTGCTTGCGCAGTACGACGCGCCCGACCGCATCCTGGCCGAGCCCGTCGACGAGTTCGTCGCGGAGTTCGTGGGCGCGGACCGCGGCCTCAAGCGGCTGTCGCTGCGCAGGCTGCGCGACATCGAGCCGATCGAGGCTCCGGCCGCCAAGCCGGGCGACAACGCGCAGGCCGCGCGCGCCCGCGTGCAGCGAGCCGGCTTCGCCACGCTCGTGGTGACCGACGACGCCGGCCACCCGATCGGGATGCTGCCGGTGCACCGCCTCGCGGTCGAGCGCGTGCCCGGCGAGGGCCTCCAGCCGGTCGAGGCCGTCGGCACGCCGGACATGCCGCTGCGCGACGCGCTCTCCCTGATGCTGTCTCAGACGGGCAGCCACCTGGTGGTGGTCGACGAGGACGGGCGCCTGGCGGGACTCGTGTCCGCGGACCTGATCAGCGAGGCGCTGGCCGCGGGGGCTCGCGACGCGCAGGGGGCCACGGCGAACGCCGTGCGCGACGAGGCGGTCGAGCCGGCCCGGGAGCCGGAGCGGACCGGATGACCGGCGCGCTGGCGGTCAAGCTGGCCGCCGCCGGGCCCGTGATCCCCAACTTCGGGGGCGGCGGATCCAACACGTGCGTGCGGCAGAACAAGACGTTCTGCTGGGACTGGTTCACGGCCAACTGGAGCGGCACCTTCCAGCCCGCGCTCGAGGATCACCTGCGTCTGACCGTGATCGCCGTGGCCATCGGCTTCGGCATCGCGATGGTCGCCGCGATGGTGGCGTACCGCTACGCGTGGTTCGAGCGCCCCTTCTCGCGCTTCACCCTGCTGCTCTACACGATCCCGAGCCTGGCGCTGTTCCAGTTCCTCGTGCCGATCACCGGCCTGACGGACACGTCGGTGGAGATCGCGCTGGTCTCGTACACGCTGCTCGTCCTCTTCTCCAACATCCTGGTCGGGCTCCGGGGCGTGCCAGACGACGTTCGTGACGCCGCGCTCGGCATGGGGCTGACCCCGCGTCAGACGCTGTTCCGGGTGCAGTTGCCGCTCGCCCTCCCGGCGATCATGGCGGGCCTCCGGATCGCCACCGTGCTCGTGATCAGCCTTGCCACGGTCGCCGCGTTCATCGTGGACGAGGGGCTCGGCTCGCCGATCCTGAACGCGATCCAGAACGACTTCAAGACGAAGTTCGTGGCGTCGGCGGCGCTGGCGGTGCTGCTGGCGCTGGCGGCCGACCTCGTGCTGGTCCTCGCCCAGCGGCTGCTCACTCCCTGGTCGCGGCGGAGCGCCTGAGATGACTGATCCCAAACCCCCGCACCCCCGGATGACGCTGCAAATCGTCGCTGGGCCTGCGTCCTCGGGCTCGTCCATGCATTCATGCATGGACTTCGCCCTGCGTCCTTGTCCAGCTCGATTTTCGCGTCCCCGCGGGCACGCGGATTCGGAATCAATCATCTGAGATGAACGACTTCGTCGACGCGTTCAAGTTCATCCCGGACAACGCCCAGCTGCTGCTCGACAAGACCGTCGAGCACCTCGAGTTGAGCGGCGCCGCGATCGGGATCTCGCTGCTGATCGCGATCCCGATCGGCGTCTGGCTGGGACATATCCATCGCGGCTCGTTCCTCGCGATCAACGTGGCCAACATCGGCCGCGCCCTGCCGAGCCTGGCCGTGATCGCCCTGGGGCTGGCGATATTCGGCATCGGCTTCACCAACGTGATGGTCGCGCTGATCGTGCTCGCCGTGCCGCCGATGCTGACCAACGTCTACGTCGGGGTGGACGGGGTGGACCGCGACGCGGTCGAGGCCGCGCGCGGGATGGGCATGAGCGGCTGGCAGGTGCTGTTGCGCGTGGAGCTTCCGCTGGCCCTGCCGCTGATCTTCACCGGCGTCCGGACGGCGGTCGTCTACGTGATCGCCACGGCCACGCTCGCCGCGGAGGCCGGCTACGGCGGGCTGGGAGAGATCATCGTCAACCAGGCCAGCTACCGACTGGCCGGAGTGCTGGGTGCCGCGATAGTGGTCACGGTCCTGGCGGTGGGTGCGGACGGCCTGCTCGCCGGCCTGCAGCGGCTGCTCACGCCGCCGCCGCTACGGCGGATTCGACGGGGGCGGGCGGCAGCGGTGGCGATTCAGAGGGGCTAGCAGTTGAAACGGAAACGACAACGGAGGGGAAACCCATGAGTGGACGGACCAGGTTCACCGCGAGCTTGCTCGCGGTCGTGCTGGCGCTGGCGCTTGGCGCCTGCGGCAGCAGCAGCAAGAAGACGAGCTCGAATGGCAGCTCGACGCCCAGCGGCCAGCCCGGCAAGGGCAAGCCGGCGGTCACGCTCGGCGACAAGAACTTCACGGAGGAATTCGTTCTCGGGCAGCTCTACAAGCAGGCGCTCGAGGCCAAGGGCTTCACGATCAACCTCAAGAACAACATCGGAAGCACGGAGATCATCGACAAGGCGCTCACGAGCGGCAAGATCGACATGTACCCGGAGT
>JAXDIC010000277.1:0-18346 GCA_034664185.1 Thermoleophilaceae bacterium | reverse complement strand
TCGGGGTGATCCCGCTGGCGGTGTACAACCAGCTCGCGTTCGGCTCGGTCTTCCACGTCGGCTACGCGGACGTGCCCAACCAGCGCTCCGGTTTCTTCGGCGTCACCGTGCCCAAGCCGGGCGTGGCGCTGCAGCTCCTGTTCTCGTCCCACGGGCTGCTCGTCCTGGCCCCGGTGGTCGGATTGGGAGTGGCGGGAACGGTGCTGCTGCACAAGCGCGGGTTCCGGCACGAAGCCGCCGTGGTGGCCGCGGTGGCGCTGGGCTTCCTCGCGTACAGCTCGGGCTACTTCCTCCCGTTCGGGGGCGCGGTCCCGGCATCGCGCTTCCTGATCGCGACGCTGCCGTTCCTCTGCTTCCCGCTGGCGCTGGCCTACCGGCGCTGGCCCGGCCCCACGATCGGGCTGGCCGCGGCCTCGATCGTCGCGCTGGGGATCCCGACCATCACCCGGCCGCTGCCCGGCGGCGAGACCGACCCCCAGACCTGGACCAACCTGCTCGAGGGCGGACACCTGTCGCCCACGGTCGTCTCGATGTTCAAGGTCCACAACGAGTGGCTGGCGCTGGCGCCGACGTTCGGCGCGGCCCTCCTCGCCGTCGTGCTCGCGGTGCGCGCGGCTCCGCGGCTGACGGTCGGATGGCGCTCGGCCGCGGCGGGCGTCGCGATCGTGGCCGCGTGGGCCGTCTTCGCCATGTTCGGCCCGCACGACCTCGGCCTCGACCGCGCGGCCGCCAAGACGCTGACGGCCGACAAGTCCGTGGCGCACGTCCAGGGCCTGAACCACCGGCCCCTGATCGACCTGGTTCTGTTCTCGCTCGCCGGCTCCGCGCTCGCGCTGGGCTCGATGCTGGCCGCCAGCCGCCTGCGGGCACGTCGAGATCCGCCCCCGGCCGCGCCCTCCGGCGGCCGCACCGACCGGCCCCCGCCCGTGCCGGTGGAGGCAGCGACGCCGCGATGAGCGGTCAGGGACGCTGGAGGTAGCGCTCCGTGTGCTGGCCCGCGGGCCTGCCCAGGTCCAGCTGGGCGATGGTCGTCCAGTCGGCTGCCGCGGGGCGGGACGACTCGTAGCGGACGATCCGGAAGCGGTCGTCCGCGGCTGGCACGTCGAGCACGCGGCGGAACCGCCCGACCCGCTCAGGCGCGGGCCCGGACGGCTCGATCCCGCACAGCGCACCGTCCTTGCAGCGCCGCGCGATCGCTTCCGTGCGCGCCTGCACGGCCACGATCTCCCGCACGAGGGGCGGCCTCCGCGGAGCGACCTCGCTGAGGGTCAGGTAACGGGTCAGCGGCTTTGCGAAGAACCCGCCGGCCGACACGATCACGCGCGGCTGGTCGGCCCTGCCGATCACGCGGGCCACCGCCCGCCAGTCGGTGCGCTGGACGCTGTCGTCGGTCTCGTGGGTGATGGTCACCGCAAGCAGCGGCGCGCACAGGACGACGGCCGCGGCCGCGCACAGCGCCGGACGCCGCAGGGCGGCCACCCCGGCCGCCGGGACCGCCGCCAGCGGCAGCCACCCGGCCAGGAGGTTGCGGCCCACCACGTAATCGCCGCCCACCATCCGCACCAGCAGCGTCAGGCCGAGGGCGGCCAGCGCCAACCCGGCGGGCAGCAGGATCCGGGCGCGGTCACGCCGCCTGATGCAGAGCAGGGACGCGCCGGCGGCGAGCACCGCCGCGAACGCGGCCGGGTGCCACGTGGGCGGTGCCGGGCCAACCAGGAAGTCGCGCACGGCGTCGCCAAGGCGCTGGTCCAGCGGGAGCGCAAGGATCCATTCGATCCTCCCGCCCCGACTGGCCTGCACGGCGGCGAGCGGCGCCAGAGCGACACCGAGCAGCCCCAGCGCCATGCCCGAGCGAATGACGGCGCCGCGCACGGACGGGACCCTGGACAGAAGCCACAGGCCCTGGACGATCGAGAAGAACGCTGTGGTGTAGTGCGTCGTGGCCGCCGCCGCCGCGGCGAGTGCCCAGAGCGCGACGGCGCGCGGCGTGGGCTCGTCGAGCACCCGCTGGAACGCGAGCCAGCCCAGTCCGGCCGCGAGTATGGCCAGCGAGTAGGCGCGCGCCTCCTGCGAGTACCAGACGAGCACGGGGTGGACCGCGGCCACCGCGGCCAGGACCAGTCCGGCACGCGTGCCGGCCAGCCGCCGCCCGTACAGCCATGCCACCCAGACGAAGGCCAGTCCGCAGATGGCGGACAGCGACCGCAGCCCGGCCTCGGTGTCCCCCACGAGGTGGGTCCAGACCCACGTCAACAGGTAGAACAGCGGCGGTGAGCCCTCCTTGTCCACGACCCCCAGCAGCACGTCCTTCAGCGAGCCGCCGACCACCTCGCGCGTGAAGGCTTCGTCGAGCCACAGACTCTGGGAGCCCAGCGTGGCGAAGCGCAGCACGGCGGCGAGCGCCAGCAGGGCCAGGACGAGCGCCTGCGCGCGGCCCAGTCGGACCGTCCTGCCCGACCCGACGAGCCCCCACACCACGCGCGGGCGCAGGCGGGGCGGCGCGGTGGCGCCCACCATGGCGTGCACGCGGGCCCTGGGATCCATCGACCGCAGACTACGAGCAAGCGCGAGCCGTCACCCTTCCCAGCCGTGACCACGACCGAGCAAGCCGTGCGGCCCGCCCCGGCCCCCAGCGCTCCCAGCGCGCGCATCGGCGCGCGCGAGGTCGCGACCGTCTTCGCGGCGGGGGTGGTCCTGGCGCTCCTGGCGACGTGGCCGCTGGCGCTGCACCTGGGCACCCGGGTGCCGCATGATCCGGGCGATCCGCTGCTCCAGGCGTGGCAGGTCGCGTGGGACGGGCACGCGGCCCTGCACCAGCCGCTGCACTTCTTCCAGGCCAACAGCTTCTGGCCGCTCAAGAACAGCCTCGCCTTCTCGGACGCGCTGATCGGATACACCCCGGCGGGACTCCTCGGGACCGGCCCGACGGCGGCCCTCGTCCGCTACGACCTGCTGTTTCTCGGCGCCCTCGCCCTCGCGTTCGCCGCCACCTACCTGCTGTGCCGCGAGCTGGGCGCCGGGCGAACCGCGGCGGCGGTGGGCGGGCTCGCGTGCGCCATGGCCCCGTGGCGCCTGGAGCAGGCGGGCCACCTGCACGTGCTCTCCATCGGGGGCATCCCGCTGGCGCTCTTCCTGCTCCTGTGCGGGTACCGCCGCGGCAGCCGACGGTTGATCCTCGCCGGCTGGCTGGCGGCCGCGTGGCAGGTCAGCCTGGGGTTCACGCTGGGGCTGCAGCTGCTCTATCTGCTGGCGGTCATCGGGGCGGTCGTCCTGGTCGCCTGGCTGCGGCGAGGGCGCCCGGCGCCAGCGCCGGGTGTGGTGCTCCCCACCGCCGCGGGCGCCGCCGGACTGCTCGTCGTCTCCTGGGTGCTGGCGCGCCCCTACCTGCAGGTGCTGAACGACCACCCCGAGGCGCACCGCACGCTGGCCCGCGTCTCGCATCTGTCGCCGCCACTGCGCAGCCTGGCGGCTGCGTCTTCCGACAACCTGATCTGGGGAGGCGCCACACGGTCAGTGCGCACCGGCCTGCCGGCCCAGAATGAGCAGTTGCTGTTCCCCGGCGTGGCGATCGTCCTGGTGGCGGCCGCGGGCCTGGGCTCGCGCGCGTATCCGGTCCGGGCGCGGCGCTGGCTGGCGGTGGGTGTGGTCGTGTCGTTCGTGTTCGCGCTGGGCTTCAGCATCGCCGGCGAGTGGTCGCCCTACCGCCTCCTGTGGGAGCTCGCGCCGGGGTGGCGGGGGATCCGCACGCCCGGCCGTGTGTTCACGCTGACCAGCCTGGCGCTGGCTCTCCTGGCCGCGGCGGGCGCGCAGCGCCTGCTGGGACGGGCGGGCGGCGGGTGGCGCGGATGGATCGTCGCCGTCGTGTTGATGTCCGCGGTGGCGGTGGAGGGCCTGGGCCCGATCCCGACCGCGGCGGCGCCGGTGGCGCCGCCCGTCGTCGCGGCCGGCCGAGCACCATTGCTCGAGCTTCCCAGCGACGCGCACCACGACACGACCTACGAGTACTGGTCGACCCGCGGCTTCCCCGCGCTGGTCAACGGGTTCAGCGGCTTTCTGCCGCGTCAGCTGCTCACGCTCCGCCTGGCGGTGTATTGGTTCCCGGACCGTGGCTCGGTGGCGCTGCTCCGGCGAATGGGGGTGCGCGGCGTGGTGGTGCACCATGAGTTCGCCAGGCCGGACCGCTGGCGGCACGCCGCCACCGCGTCCCTGCGCGGCCTGGGCCTCACGCGGCGCCGGATCGGCGAGGGACTGCTGTTCAGGCTGCCTGCGCCACCGGGCTGAGCTCGGTGGTCGATGGCTCGCCGGAGCGCGCGCGCCACGCGCTGACACCGCGCATGGCCAGCAGCGCGATCAGGGCGCCGGCGACGGCGATCAGCGCCAGGTCGCGGAGCGGGTGCGAGCCGTACACGGCCCAGGTGGCAGTCCGGTCGCCCGCGGCGACGATCATTCGCTCGGCCGCGCGGTCGATCCCAAGCGCGTGCGGTCCCAGCACGGCGAACAGCGCCCACGCCCCCGTGGCGGCGGCACCGGCGGCGGCCTGCCGCCAGCTCATGACCAGCGCTGGAGCGGCCCACACGGTGAGCACGAGGGCGGCTACGGCCGCCACGAAGAACGGGGCCATCGCCAGCCACTCGTCGTGGAGCTTGAAGATCGTGAGGACCGTGGGCTGGAGGTGGGCGTGGAAGAGCAGGTTGGTCCACATGCCGGTGTCGCCCTCCGCCGAGACCAGTGGCTGGGTGATCGTGGCGATCCCGTACGCGACTATCGATATGGCGCCCAGCGCGACGGTCACCCCGGGGTAGCGGCGATAGGCCGCGGCGACCGGAAAGGCCAGGAACGGAAGCGTGGTGATCAGGAAGCGCGGCCCCGGCACCCTGCCGCCGTAGGGCAGGAAGTAGCCCGAGTTGTAGGCCAGGAAGACGAGGCCGATCGCCGCCACCACGTAAGCCTCCGCGCGCTGGCCGCGACGATGGAGCATCACGGCGCCGACCAGGCCCATCAGGAGCACCGGAGCCAGGGTGAAGAGCCCGCGCGAGGAGAACAGCAGCTGGATGGCCACCGACGGGTCCGGCACGCGTATGCCGAAGAACCCGGCCTGCTGGCGCGGGATGTCGGCGTACGCGACGTGCGCGATCGAGCCGAACGCCCAGAGGTTGTAGAGGGCGAGCGGAACCACCCCCAGGACGACGCCGGCCGCGTACACGGCGCCGCGCCGGACGGCGTCGCCGGCGGTGATCGCGTACACGCCCAGGATCAGCCCCACGAAGAGCAGCGGGTACTCCGTGGTGATCCCGTATCCCACGCAGACGCCGGCCAGGGCGAACCGCCAGAGCCGGCTGTGCTCCAGGTCCGAGCGCTGGCCCACGAGCAGCGCGAAGGCGGCGAACCCGAGGCAGGCCGACAGCACGTGCGAGAACAGCATCGTGGCGAACGGGAGCAGCAGGGTGCCCAAGCCGAGGGTCACCGCGGTTGGGAGCCCGAAGCCGGGCTCGAGCCGTTCGGCCACGCGCCAGACCAGGAGCATGGTGAGCAGCGCGGGGATCGCCGCCGCCCAGATGCCCAGCGCCCACACCATCAGCGAGTTGGACCGACCGCCGATCTTGACGCGGTAGTTGCTCGTCGCGCCGGTCACCTCGAGCACGTGGTAGGCCGGCTGCGACAGGAAGGCCAGGCCCGGCGCGCGCGCGGAGAACCAGTGCCCGTTGAAGCGCGCCCTGTCGCCCGTCGAGCCCGCGTAGGGATCGATGTGCGCGGTGTTGGAGTCGATCGCCCGGATCAGCGCGTAGTGCGACGCCTGGTTCCACCCGGTCGCCTGGATCAGCGTCGCGTAGGCCAGGCCGACGCACACGACCGCCACCAGGCCGGCGCGGCGGCGGGTCACCCTCCGGTCCTCCGCAGCGGCTTGAGCAGGTAGAGGATGTATCCGTGGCGCCGCACCCGGGTGAGCGGCAGGCCGGCCACGCTCCGGCTGGCGGCGCGGCGGGCGTTGCCCGGGAACGGGTGCACGAACTTCTGCGGGATGGGCAGCCGCTCGACGGTCAGGTGCAGGATCACGCTGCGAAAGCCGGCCCGCCGCAGGGCGTTCACCGACTTCGCGTCGGGGAAGTGGGCCATCTTGCCGCGGAGGCTGTCCTGCGAGTGGATGAGGAACGTCGCAACGCCGTTGAAGATCGGCTGGAAGCGGTTGGTCGACCAGAGCTGGTACACGCGATCGAAGGCGGCGTTGGTCGGCAGATGCATCTGCGGCGCCGGCACCGCGTCCTGACGCGCGGGGGCGGGCGGCACAACCGGGACCCGGAGGCTACCGCGCCCCTCCACCATCACGGCGCCCGCCAACGCGACCGCGAGCGCCACCGGCGCGACGGCGGCCATCGTCGCCCGGCCCCGCACCGTGTCGGCCGCGGCCCCGATCAGGCGCTGCGCACCCGCCGCGGCCAGCAGCGCCAGCCCGAGCGACGTGAGCGTCGCCAGCCGTCCGGGCGTGCGTACGCCGTCCCAGCCCGGCGCGTAGTTGGACAGGAGCCGGTAGCTGAGGTCTCCGTTCAGGAAGCCGAACCCGAGCGACAACAGGGCCACCAGCAGGACGCCGATGCCCAGGCCCATCCGCCACCTGCGTGGTAACGCCGTGCCGGCGAAGAGGCCAGCCAGTGCCAGCAGCAGGATGGTGGCGCCCGGGAACTGCTGCTGCTCGTGCGGAGTGCTGAGCGTTGTCCTGATCGGAGCGGTGATCGAGCCCCAGAGGCGGTCCTCCGCCGGCGCCGAGAGGAACGCCTTGGGCGGAGCGGAGTAGAACTTGATCTCCTTCTGGGTCCTGTGGGCCTCCGGGTAGTCATGGGCGACCTGAAGGACCGGCCGCGCCTGGTACCCCGCCACGCCCGCGCACAGCACGAGCCCGATCCCCGTGGTCACGGCCAGCGAGCGCGCCAGCGGCGGGCGGCCACGGCGCAACCACACGACGACCGCGATCCCGGCCAGCACCGCCAGCAGGTAGGCCAGCTGGAGCCCGAGGGTGAAGCCCAGCGCGAGCTGCCACGCGGTCACCGCCCAGCCCGCGAGAACCGTCCCAGGTGACCGCCGCCGGTAGCCGCGGATCAGCAGGAACAGGGCCAGCGGGATCCCGCCGCTCGAGATCACGTGCAGATGCCCGTTCTGGGACAGCCGGAACGGCGCGTAGGCGAAGGCGGCGCCGCCCACCACCGCGGCCAGCTTGCCCACGCCCAGCTCGCGAGCCAGCAGGTAGGCGCCGGCGAAGCACAGCGCGTACGCGAACAGGAAGAGCAGGTTGTACCTGACCAGGGCGGCGTGGGCTCCCGTCCCGATCAGGCTCGCCGGCAGGTAGCCGAGCAGCGAGTCGGAGAACGCGAAGCTGTGGTGCAGCGGCCAGAAGGCATTGGCCTCGTAGAGGTGATGCGGCGCGTGCAGCACGGCGTGTCCCTGCCACGCCAGCTGCCAGGCGGTGCGCACGGGATCGCCCAGGTCCTGCCCGATGCGCGAACCGATGTGCGAGGTGAGCGGCCAGTTCATGACCGCACTCGCCACGCACCCGAAGAGCGAGGCGAGCCCGACCTCGCGCGCCGAGACGTCCCGCGTGGGCGAGGCGTCGACCGGGGTTGACGGCATCGGGAAGCGCAGAGCGGCCACAGGGTAGGGGCTCCGCTCCGCGAAGCCCCGTCCGAGGCACGACGCCCTGGGCTCAGGCGCTAGGAAGTCTGGAGGACGGCCGGGTCGTCGTCGCCCACGCGCGTCGGCGAGCCGAAGGAGACCTCCAGGCGGGCGCCGCCACCCGGGTCGTTGGACGCGCGCGCGTAGCCGCCATGGGCCTCGGCCACCTGGCGGACGATGGCCAGTCCGAGGCCCGAGCCGGGCAGTTTGCGCGCGTCCACCGCGCGGTAGAAGCGGTCGAACACGTGCGGCAGGTCCTGCTCGTCGATGCCCGGACCGTGGTCGCGGACCGAGAGCACGCCGGCCTTCAGCGTGACCTCGATCTCACCGCCGTCGGGGCTCCACTTGGCCGCGTTGTCCAGGAGGTTGGTCGCGGCACGGTCGATCTGCTCGGGGGTGCCCCGGACCAGGGTGGGCTCGAGGTCCGCGTGGTAGTGGACGCCGGGCGCACGCCGGCGGGCGCGTCCCAGGGCGTCATCCACTATCCGGTCGAGGGAGACGTCGTCGGCCGCGGCGTGCGGCTGGGCGCCGCGCGCGAGGTCCACCACGTCGGCCACCAGGGCGGTCAGCGCGTCCAGCTCCTCGATGATGTCGGCCCGCAGGCTGGCGCGGTCGGCCTCGGAGAGCCGGTCGGCGTCGCCAAGCACCTGGATGTTGGCCCGCAGGCTGGCGATCGGCGTGCGCAGCTCGTGCGAGGCGTCCGCCACGAGGTGGCGCTGCGCCTGCACCGAGCGCTCCAGCGCGTCGAGGGTCGCGTTGAAGCTCTGCGCCAGCCGGGCAAGCTCGTCGCGCCCCTTGGCCTCCAGCCGCTGCGAGGGATCGGGGTCGGCGGTCAGCGCCTCGGTGCGCTTGGTGAAGCGTGCGATGGGCGCGAGCGCCGCGCGGGCCACGATCGCGCCCAGGAGCGCCGCCAGCGCGATGCCCACCAGCCCAACCACGGCCAGGACGAACAGCAGGCGGTCGAGAGCGTGGTCGACCTCCGTCAGCGGGCGCACAACCTGCACCGCGCCGGTGTCGGCGTCGGCAACCGTCAGCACGCGCAGGTGCACGCCGTTCACGGTCCTGTCGCTGAAGTAGCGCCCCTGCCCGCTCCGCGCGACGGCCAGCGCTCGCGGGTCGGGCGGCAGCGCGCGGGTCTCGCTGGGCGGGCGGTTGACCGTACCGTCGGGGAGGATCATCTGCACGTAGCCGGCCGGGCCCCCGAACTGCGGTCTGGGCGCCTCCGGCGCCGCGTCGAAGGGGCGGCCGCCCAGGCCTCCCGGGCCCCGCACCGGCCGGAGGTGCCTCTCGAGCGCGAACGGCCGAGCGATGTCGGACAGCGAGTGGTCGACCTGCCTGCGCAGCTCGCCGCGATCGGCCACGTAGACGGAGATCGCCAGGGCGATCACGACGCCGCCCACCGCCAGCCCCGCCACGGCGGCCATGCGGCCGCGGAGCGTCACGACTCCGCCTCCTGCAGCGCGTATCCGACGCCGCGCACGTTGCGGATGGTCTCGCCGACACCGAGCTGGGCGAGCTTGCGACGCAGGTACCCGATGTACACGCGCAGGGCGTTGGACGTGGGGCCGAAGTCGTAGCCCCAGACGCGCTCGTAGATCATGCTGTGGGGCAGCACCCGCCGCGGGTTGAGCATGAGCAGCTCGAGCAGCTGGTACTCGGTGCGGGTCAGCTCCACCAGCTTGTCGCCGACGCGGGCCCCGTGGTTGTCGGCGTCCAGCTCGACCGCGCCGAAGCGCAGGTGCTCGCCGCCCGCCTGGCCGCCGCCGCGGCGGAGCAGCGCCCGCAGGCGTGCCTTGACCTCGTCCACGTCGAACGGCTTGACCAGGTAGTCGTCGGCCCCGGCGTCCAGCCCCTCGATCCGGTCCTCGACCGCGTCGCGCGCGGTGAGCATGAGGATGGGCGTGCGGTCGCCGTCCGCACGCAGGCGCCGGCACACCTCCAGGCCGTCGATCTCGGGCATCAGCACGTCGAGCACGATCACGTCGGGGTGCGACTCCGCCACCTTGGCCAGGCCGGCGTAGCCGTCCTCCGCGAGCTGGACCTCGTACCCGGCCAGCGTGAGCGCGCGGCGAAGCGCCTCGCGCAGGGCGCGGTCGTCGTCGATCACCAGGGCGCGCATGCCCCGATTATCGACGCAAGCCGTAAGCGCAACGTAGGAGGCCCACTGCTGGAGCGGCGTCGCGGCGGGGTCAGGAGGCGAGCGCGGCGATGCGCGCGGAGCTCGCGCCGCAGTCGTACAGCGTCTGGGCGCCGAATGGTCCACGGCCGAGCCCGGGGCGGCCTCCAGCGGCGCTGGACTGGCGTGCAAGCGCGCTCCCCTGGTACTGGCCGCTCGGAACCTTGGTGCAGACCTTCTGCACGGCCGCGGTCGCGGAGTTGCCACCACGGCCGGGGAAGGCGCCGCCCACCTCGACGTAGCGGGCCTGGCCGCGCTCGAGGAGCCGCGCCAGGCCGCGGGCATCGAGAGCGGGATCGTCCCCGTTGAAGCCGCCCATCGACCCCACGCGCAGGCCGTCGACGATCAGCGAGCTGGCGGTCATCGAGCTCTGGGTGAGCAGCTGGAACTTGGTGTGGGGCGCGTGAGAGCGCAGGAAGCTGGCCAGCTTCGTGCTGGAGGATCGGCCGTCGCGTCCGCCTGGCGGTCCCAACGGACCGCGGTCGGGGCCCTGTCGCGCCCCCGCCGCCGGGAACGTGCCGCTGACCGGCGAGCTCCAGGTGGTGGACGAGAAGGCGGTGGGCGCGACCAGCAGGAGGCCCACGATCGCCGCCATGGCGATCGGTGCGCGCCGCCGCCGGAGCACCATCGCCACCGTGGCGGCGGCGATTCCCGCGATCAGGACAGGCACGTACCAGCCCAGGTAGCTCTCCTGGTGGAGCAGCACGAGCTGGGCGGCGAGGGTCGCGCCGCCGGCCGCCACCGGAAGCGCCAGACGCCATCCGCCACGCCGTGCCAGCGCGGCCAGCGCCACCGCGCCGGCGCCCACCATGGCGGCCAGGCCCGGCGCCATCGCCGACACGTAGTAGGGGTGCACGATGCCGTTGGCGAAGCTGATGACCACGGCCTCGGTGAGGACCCAGCCGCCCAGTACGATCAGCGCCGCCAGTCGCGGGTCGCGGCGGCTGCGCCGGAGGCGGAGCGCGATCCCCAGGCCGCCGAGCAGGGCGAGCGGTATGAGCCAGGCACCCTGGCCGCCCAAGCCGGAGCTGAACAGCCGCAGCGGGCCGCTTCGGCCGCCGAACGCACCGCCGCCCGGACCGCCACGGCCGGGCGGACCGAAGCGACCGGCACCAGGCGGACCGCCGAACGGGCGACCCTGCGCGAAGCCGGGCGGTGGACCACCGGGGGCGCCGCCCGGAGGCGCCAGCTGGAGACCCTGGCCGGCGCCGGTGGGCCGCTGGCCGGGGGCAGCGCCGGGCGCCTGCGAGCCGCGAGCCGCGCCGGGGGGCGCACCCGCGCCCGGCCCGATCGGGCCTCCGGGGGGAATGCCGTTGCGGCCGCCGGGCCCACCCGCGCGGCCAATCTGGCCGGGGCCGCCCTGCTGCCCGGCCACGCGTCCCAGGCCGTTGTAGTTGAGCGCCAGGCCAAGCTCGGAGTTCGTGCGCGTGCTGCCCACCCACGGCCGCTGCGAGGCCGGGGTCAGGTCGACCGCGGCCAGCCACGCGCCGGAGACGGCCACCAGCACGAGGCCGCTCGCGGCGAGCTGCAGCAGGCGCCGGCGCACGGGGCCCGGCGCGCACAGCAGGTATGCGATGGCGATCCCGGGCACCACCAGGTAGGCCGCCAGCATCTTGGTGTTGAACGCGAGCCCCACCAGCACCGCGCACCACGCCAGGCTGCGAAGCCGTCCCGTCTCCACAGCACGCAGCGCGGCGCCGCACGCCAGCACCATCAGCAGGACCAGGATGGCGTCCGGGTTGTTGTCGCGCGACACCGCGACGACCGACGGGAACCCGGCCAGCGCCAGCGCCCCGACCAGCGCCGCGGTGGTGCCGAAGCGCGGCCTGACGATCCGGTAGAGGACGGCCACGGCCAGGACGCCGGCAATCGCGTTGGGGAGCAGCACGCTCATCGAGTCGAAGCCGAAGACCTTGGCGCTGGCGGCCTGCACCCACAGCGCGATCGGCGGCTTGTCGACGCTGACCAGCGCGCCCGGGTCGAACGCCACGAAGAAGAAGTTGTGCAGCGAGCCGAGCATCGACTTGACGGCCGCTGAGTAGTACGTGTTGGCCCATCCGTTCTGCGACAGCCTGTAGACGTTGAGCACGGCGGACAGCGCGAGGATGCCGGCCAGCGCGCCGTGGCGCGGGGCTATGCGCGCCGTCAGCGCGCGCCACCTCGCGTCCAGGCCGCCGCGGCCCTTGGCGAACCGGCCCACTGCGGGCAGCGCGTGGTCGGGCGCCTTCACGGCCGCGCCACCCGGCGCGCGTCGGCGAACACCCACGAGCGCATCAGCGTGAAGCGGACGACCGTGGCGAACAGCCCGGCGATGAAGGCCGCGAACGTGTCCAGCGCCCCGCGCGGATGGTCGAGCAGCGGCAGGAGCATCGTCAGCGCCGCGCTCGAGGCCGCCAGCCCCAGCGCGTACGCCACCGCATAGCCGGCGAACTGATGGACCACGGATCCGCCGCGGGCGTCGAAGGTGTGGCGCCGGTTGGCGGCGAAGTTGGCGCCCATCGTGGTGAGGAGCGCGACGGCGTTGGCGGCCAGCGGCGCGACGCCCGCGCCGCGCAGCAACGAGTACAGGACGGCGAAGGCCGCGGTGCACGCCACGCCGATGACCGCGAACGAGCTGAGCTGGCGCGCGAGCTCCCCGCGGTCGCTGCTGCTGCTGGCCGAGCTGGGCATGGCCGCAGTTGACCAGCGCTTTCTCAGCGCGAGGTGAGAAGCACGTAAGAGAAAACGAAGAGCACTACCCCTGGCGCCGGCCGATCGGGCGCGGCCCCTCGGGAGCGCGCAGGGCGCGCCGGCGCCGCCTGTTGGCGCCCCACGATGCGGCCAGGCGCATGGCGTCGGCCGCTCCCAGCGAACGCGCCGGCACCTCGGCGACGGCGCGCAGGGCCGCGTCCGAGTCGTAGCCCATCGCGGCCATGCGCTCCGTGCCGATCCAGCGGATGTAGTTGCGGCACCAGGCGCTCTTCACGCGCGAGTCCACGTGCGACCGCCACGCTTCGAGCGACGCGCCGCCGATCTCCCGCGCCGCTGTCCGGTCCCCGTAGCGGCCGCGCAGCTCGGTGTCGGCGAAGCGCTCCAGGAGCGAAGCGTCGAACTCAAGCTCGAGGAAGTCGAATAGCCCGCGCCACCCGCGCTCCCCGCCCGCCACGAGGTCCTCGTAGCGCACGGCGTGCCCCCGCTCGCCCAACCGCGCCCACGCGGCGGTCAGGTTGGCCACCCCGTCGAAGAGGTCGAACGCGAAGTTGTAGGGCTCGAACCGCCCGGCCCGGAACGTGTCGAGGAACGAGGCCATCACGGCGAGCGGATCGCGCCAGAGGAAGACGAACCTGGCGTCGGGAAAGACCTCGATCAGCTCGGCGGCGATCGCGTGGTAGCGCGGGGTCTTGTCGAGGAAGTACGCGACCTCCGCGCCCGCCACTCGCTCGTACAGGGTCAGCGCGAAGTCGCGCACCGCGGCGCGGTACTCGGTGCGCCCGCCCGGCAGGGCGTCGCAGAAGTCCTGCAGCGCCTCGGCGGCCATCTCGTGCGAGTACTCGGCGCGGGCGCCCTCCGTCCTCGCCGCGTAGAGCGGGGACAGGAGCAGCCACGGCTCGGACACCGTGGCGATCTGGTCGTGCGCCGCCAGCACGCGCTGCACCATGGTCGACCCGCTGCGTGGCAGCGAGAGCAGGAACAGCGGCCGCACGAACGTCGCCTACGGGACCAGTGTCGCCTGCGAGAGGCCGCGCAGGAGCAGCGCGGCGATTCCGCGCAGCGTGGCCTTGCCGTAGGCGTGGCTGCCGTCGTTGCTGGTCATGATCGCCACCCCAACCCGCCGCGCTCCACGCTGCAGCAGGGCGACCTGATGGTCCACGCGGCCGGTGCCCGAGCCCCAGCCACCCTTGAAGTACAGCTGCCAGTGACGCGGCTTGACCTGGCCGAAGCCCCACCTCTGGGACGGGACGACCGACGCCAGCAGGTGCATCGCGTACGCGCGGTGGCGGTTGGGCAGGAACTGCTGTATGCGCAGGAAGAAGCGCGCCTGGTCGCGCGCGTCCACGCGGCTGTTGCCCCATATGCCCGCGACGGGCGTGAAGCGCCTCATGCCGGTCCGGTTGGCCAGCGCGCGCAGGCCGCCGGTGCCCACGATGCCCATCACGGTCGAGGCCGCGGCGTTGTTGGAGCGCCGGATCATCGGGTCGAGCAGTGCCCGGTCGGAGCGGCCCAGGCGGCGGTGGCGCACCGACCCGCGGTCGAGGTAGGCCACGAGCAGCATCGCCTTGAGCACGCTGGCCGAGGGGAACGTCTGCTGGTCGTGCCAGCCCCAGTAGCGGTGGCGCGTGGCCACCGCGAACGCCTTGATCCCGCGGCGCTTCAGGGCGTACGCGATCGCGTGCTGGACAGCCGGCCGCCACACGTGGCCGGCGGGCGGAGGCGCGGCCGCCCCCGCCGCGGCCGCGCCCGCCTGCGCCGGAGTCAGGCAGGCGGCCACCAGCACGGCGACCAGCAGGCCGCGCGCGGCGGCTCGCGGCATCTCAGCCATCGTGGCCCTCATCGCGCGGTGCGCTCCTCAGTTGCCGCCGCGGCGTTCCTCGATGGCGGCGTTCAGCTGCTCGACCACGTCCGGCGCCGCCTTGTTCAGGCGCTTGACGTCCCACGTGGACAGGGTCAACAGACGCATGCGCGTCTTCGAGACCACGGTGGCCGATCGCTGCGCCTTCTCCAGCACGCCCATCTCGCCGAAGAAGTCGCCCGGCCCGAGCTCCGCGACGGAGTTCCCGTCCTGGAAGACCTCCGCCTTGCCGTCGTCGATCACGAACAGGTTGTACGCATAGTCGCCCTGATCGACCAGGTGCTTGCCGGGCGACACCTCCACCTCGCTGATCCACACAGCGAGCTCCTTCTTGGCGTCCTCCGGAAGCGACGCGAACAGCGGTACGTCGTTCAGCTTTCCTGGATCCACAAACCCACCTCCCCCTGCGCTGCCGCCAATGCCGGCGCACAGGCTATCCGCGCGGAGCCTCCTCAGGTGCTTCCATTGCGGATTCGATGGCGGCGAATCGCGACGAGGGACAGCTCGAGGGCGCCCGCGGGCTCCGGATTCAGTGGCAGGCCTGGCTTCCCGAGGCCCACCCCGCCGCGGTGGTGGTGCTCGCCCACGGGGTCAGCGAGCACAGCGGCCGCTACGCGTGGACGGGCGAGCGCCTGGCGGAGGCGGGGTACGCCCTCTACGCGATCGACCACCGCGGCCACGGGCGCTCCGAGGGATCGCGGGCCGTGATCGACCGGATGGACAACGCCGTTGCGGATCTGCACCAGCTGGTCGCGCTCGCCCGCGCGCGCGTCCCCGGCCGCCCGGCGTTCCTGCTCGGCCACAGCATGGGCGGTGCGGTGGCCCTCGCCTACGCACTGCGCCACGAGGAGGACCTCGACGGGCTGATCCTGTCGGCGCCGCTGGCCGCGCTGGACGCGGCCTCGCCCGTCACGCGCGTGCTGAGCGCCGTGCTGTCCACCGTCGCCCCCTCGCTGGGGATCCTCGAGATCGACTCGACGGCGGTCAGCCGCGACCCGGAGGTCGTGCGCGCCTATGACCAGGACCCGCTCAACTATCACGGCAAGCTGCCGGCGCGGACCATCGCCGAGCTGGCGTCCACCGTCGGCCGCTTCGAGACCGAGGTGCCGCGGCTCACGCTCCCGCTGCTCGCGATGCACGGCAGCGCCGACCGGCTGACCCCGCCGCACGGCAGCGAGATGGTGCACGAGCGGGCAGGCTCCGCCGACAAGAGCATCCTCCGCTACGACGGTCTCTACCACGAGATCCTCAACGAGCCCGAGCGCGACCGCGTCGTGGCCGACGTGATCGCCTGGCTCGACGCTCGCGCCAAGCGCTAGCGGCGGAGGGCCACCGTGCGGCGGATCAGCCGCTGACCGCCCGCCGGGTCGTGGACGTCGAGGGTCAGCGTCGCGTGCATCTTGCCGTGACGGCCGAACGCCGCGGACGCGCGGCTCACGGCGAATCGCACGGTTGCCCGGCCGGACGGCGGCAGCACGAGGCTGGCCGCGTTGGGCGTGGCCTTAGCCAGATGCCCGTTGGGCAGGCGCAGCGTGGCGCGCGCGGGCACGTCGAAGCCGTTGCCGTTGACGACCCTGACGACGACGGACCCTCGGCGCAGCCGGAGGCGCCGCGACGCGATCGAGATGAGCGGACTGGCCCCGAACGCCGCCGCCGCCGGGGTCGTCTGCGCAGGGACCGGCGGCGTCGGCGCTGGCGGCGCCGGCGTCGGCGTCGGCGGCGGGCCCGCCACCAGCTTCACCCAGCGAGCGACAGACGGCACCCCGTCGGAGTTGAGCACGAACAGCATGTACCAGCCGGGCGGGGCGACGTTCGCGGACGGGGGCGCGATCGCGTCGATGCCGCTGGCGTCGTGCGAGCTGACCTGCAGCTCGACGTGCCGGGCCTGCATGTCGGCCCCGTGCGTCGTAACGCCCGGGGCCATGAGGACCGCGCGGGTGACGCCCGGGCTGGTCGTGCCGATCCGCAGCGGCGCGCCCCAGGCGATCTCGGCGGGTGCCGAGTCGATCGACGGCCGCGGCCCCTTGAACAGGTACGGCGGCGAGTAGATCTCCCCGGTGTCCGAGGTGGCCACGCGGTCGTCGCCGCCCGACAGCACGCGGCCGTCCGGCAGCAGGACGGCGGTGGAGTGATACGCGCGATCCTCCTGCTGCGCGGGGCCGAGGCGCCACGTGCCCGTCGCGGGGTCCCGGATCTCGATCTGGCGCCCGCGGTTGTCCGGCCAGGTGGCGTAGCGGTTCTCGCTGGAGTTGACGCCGTTTCCGCCCCCGACGGCGACCACCGAGCTGTCGGGCAGGACGACCGTGTTGTGGAACGCGCGCGCGATGTTGAGGGGAGCCGCCGGCTTCCAGCCCTGGTCGGCGGCGGACTCGTCCAGGGTGTCGGTGGTATCGCGCGGGGGAACGGTTGACGACGACGACGACGAGGGGGTCAGGCCGCCGATCTGGGTCACCCGCGTCGACCCCGCGGGCCCAGCCGGCTCGAGGATCGCCGTCCCCGACAGCCGGGCGACGTCCCTCGGAAGCTCGGTCCACGAGAAGAGGTCCGCCTGCCCCCAGTCGCCCGTGGCGCTGGGCGGGGTGAGGAGGGCCGAGTCGACCACCCCCGGCCCCGCCAGCAGCACGTGCCCGTCGGGCATCGTGAAGAGGTGCGGGTAGTACTCGCCGGAGCGCTGCCCGCTGGGGAACAGCTGCACGGTGCCCACCCCGTCCGGAGTGCTGGACGGCGTGAACACCTCGAGGTCCGTGTTGCGCTTCTGGCCCGTCTCGTCGTTCCCGGCAATGATCACGGTCCGGCCGTTGGGCAGCTCGACCTGGGACGGGTACCAGCGGCCCATCCGCATGTCAGGTTGGCGGGTCCAGTGCTCGGTCCACGGGTCAAACGTCCACACCTCCTTGGTGCCCGCCCAGTAGGGGTTGTCGGAGGTCGGCCAGCGGACCATGCCGCCGGTCGTCAGCAGGCTGCCGTCGGGGAGCAGGGAGCCGCCGGAGCAGAAGAGCATCGCGTGGTCGGTGCCGGTGCTTGGGGGCGGGGACACCTCGTGGAACGCGTCGGTCCCGGTGCCGAGGGCCGGGTCCCAAAGCCACGCGCGCGCCTCGTAGGCCTTCGTGCTGCTCCCGGACTGCATGAACGGGTAGCTCCACATCATCACGCTGCCCGTGGGCAGGACCGCCGTGTTGATCGCGATGATCGGCAGCGCGAAGGGAGCGTCCCAGCGCCCCACCTCGGACGGCGGCAGCGTGCTGGCGGCCCTCACCTGGCGCCGCCGCAGGCGAGCGGCCCGCCGGCGCTGCGCCGGCGAGAGGGCGCGCCACCGCAGCAGGTCGTTCCGTATCGCGCTGCGCTCCGCGGCGTGCTGGGCGGCGTGCGCGGGGCCCAGCATCTGCCGCTCGAGCGCCCGCACGCGGGCCTCGCTGATCGGACGACCGGGGTCGCGGTGGAAGGAGGCCGTGGCCACGCCGCACCCGAGCGCCGCCCACAGCAGGCCGGCACACGCCAGCGTCCGTGCTGCCGGCCGGGCGGCCCGCTCGATCATCCAATACACCCCCCTCGGGACGATTGTGGCTCCGGTGCCGAGCACCCTGCCGCCGGGCATCCTACGCTGCGGTGGCGAGACGAGCCGCATGCAACTTCGAGAAGCCATCCGCAGCCGGCGGACGCACAAGGCCTACCGGCCAGAGCCGGTGGATCGGGCCACCCTCGAGGACGTGTTCGAGCTGGCACGGTGGGCGCCCAACCACCACCTCACCAACCCGTGGCGCTTCCGCGTGCTGGGCCCGCAGGCACTGGCCCGTCTGAAGGCGGCCGCCGACGCACTGGACCCCGGCGCGGGGCGCAAGCTGGACCGCGCTCCCACGCTGGTGGCGGTCACCGCCGAGCAGACGGGCGACGCGGTGTCGGACAGGGAGGACCTGCTGGCCACCGCCGTGGCCGCGTACATCGTGCTGCTGGGCGCCCAC
>JAXDIC010000261.1:0-3344 GCA_034664185.1 Thermoleophilaceae bacterium | reverse complement strand
GACGAACTCCAGCACCGGCGTGGCGGCCAGCCGGGCTCGGCGCGACCGGCCCAGCACAAGGCCGAGCGCCACGCCAGTCAGCACGGCGATCCCTAGGCCCAGGCCCATGCGCGCCAGGCTGGGCAGGACGTCGCTGCCCAGGCGCGCGAAGAGCCACGTGTCCCCGAACGCCGAGAGGACGTCGGTGAGCGGCGGGTAGTAGTAGCTGCCCTGGTTGGCCGACCAGAGCGCCAGCAGCCCGACCGCCGCCGCGGGCACCAGCACCTCGAGCGCGGGGGCCAGCAGCCGTGCGCGCCGGCTCATGCCGCCGCCGCGAGCGCGCGCGAGCGCTGCGAGGGATGCCAGTGCAGCACCCGGCGCTCGGCCCGGCTGGAGAGCTGGTTGAGGAACCAGCCCAGCAGCCCGGTCACGACGATCAGCGCGTACATGAGCCTGACGCTCCCGCCCGAGCGTGCGATCTCGATCGAGCGCCCGAGGCCCGGCGAGCCGATCACCAGCTCGGCCGTGACGGTGAGCACGAGCGACACCGTGGATGCCAGGCGGATGCCGGTGGCGATGTACGGGAACGCGCTGGGGAGGCTCACCCGAAACAGGCGCTGGGCCCGGCTCAGGCCGAACGATCGCGCCGTGTCGCTGGCGACCGGATCCACATCCTGCACGCCATACAGCGTCTGGACGAGCACGACCCAGAACGAGGCGAAGGCCGCCAGGAACACCTTGCTCTGAAGCCCCGCCCCGTAGATCAGGATGGCCAGCGGGATGAGCGCCACCGAGGGAATGGGGCGGAGGAACTCGATGATCGGGCGCAGCGAGCGGTACAGCAGGTTGCTGGATCCGACCACGACCCCGATGGGGATCGCCAGGCCGGCGGCGATCCCGAGTCCCAGCGCCCATCCCTCGAGCGTCTGGCCGATGGCGGTCCAGAGCCGCGCGGTGCCGAGCTGATCCCACAGCGTCGAGAGCGTGTCGGTGACCGGTGGGAAGCTTGCACTCGCGAGGACTCCCGTGCGCGAGAGCAGCTCGAGGAGGGCGAGAGCCCCGAGCACGCCGATCCACGGCAGCGCCCGATCGGGTATCCGAGCAGGGCTACCGCGCACAGAATCCCGGGCGAATGAGCTTGCCCAGGTCCGGAGTCCGCTCCAGCGCGCCGTACCGGACCATCGACTGGGCGAGGAACACGGTGGATGCCCTCAGCTCGTCGCAGGGGGGAGTCCTGTTGCCGATGGGTATGACCCCGATCAGGCTCTTGGGGAGCTGGGTGTAGTCGGCCAGCGTCCGTCTCATCTCCGCCTGGTGGGTCTGGGCGTAGGTCATCGACGTGCTGAGCGCGGCAAGGAAGCGGTCGAGCACCTTCCCGTTCTGCGCGGCCCAGCGCTTGGACACGAAGTACGCCGCGTCCACCTGCCCCGGCCGCGTCTCGAGCAGCGGGAACAGGATCGAGCGGTACTTCCCGGACTTCTCGGCCAGCGTCTTGAACGGGCTGACCGTGTAGACGGCGTCCACGCGCCCGGCGTCGAGCGCGGACAGCATGTCGGGGAAGGGCACCTCGAGGTACTTCACCGTCCTGTGGTCCACACCCCGCTTCTCGAGCGCGGCGGACGTGGTCACGTCGGACAGGCTCTTGACGGTGTTGACCGCCACGGTCTTGCCGGCAAGGTCCTTGGGGCTGCGGATCGAGCTGTTCTTCTTAACCATCACCGCCGCTACCTGGTCCGCTCCGCTGCCCTGCTTGGCCGTTGGCGATGCGCCGCCGGGGGCGACGATCTCGATCGGCAGCCCGTGCGCGGCCGCGGCGAGCAGCGTGGGCGTGTTGGAGTAGCCGATCTGGACGCTCCCGTTGATCACCAGCGGGACGGTGACGGCGCCGCCCTGGGCCGTCTGGATCTTGATGTCGATGCCCTCGCGGCGGAAGAACCCCTTCTTGATGCCGAGGTGCACGGGCACCACGTCGCCGACGGGCACGAGCTGGAGGGTGAGCTGCGTGCGTCCGCCGGCCGAACCGCCGCTGCCGCCCCCGCATCCCGCCGCGGCCAGCGCGATCGCCGAGAGCAAGACGCCGGCCACCGCCCGAAGCAGCTGTCCTCGCGTTCCCAACGTCGCTCCCTCCCCTTTCGGCGCCGTCCCGGTGGCGCGAAACCATATATGCGCCCCGGTTTGCGAGTCCGGTCGCTTGGTAGCGTGCCGCGCCGGTTGAGCGACCGGCTGGACATCCTTGCCCTCGCGCCCATCCCCGGACGTTCGAACGGGATCGCTGCGCTACAGGTCGGGGGCAGCCTCCAGTGCGCCTGGCTCCTGGCCGGCCTCGCGCGGCTCGGGCACACCGTCCGTGTCATTTCGGTCGGCCCGCTGCAGCCGAGCGACGTGGAGCCCGGCGACCTGGGGCCGGATGTGGCGGTCGACTGGTTCGCGGTCGAGAAGCTCGACACCGCTGAGCCTCCCGCCGCGGAGGACGTTCGCCGGCGACGGGCCCAGTTCGAGGTCGCGCTCGATCGCGCCCTGGCCGATCGACGACCGGACGTCGTGATCCTCGGCAACGAGAGTCACCCGTGGTACGCGGCCGACCCGTGCGTGGAGCGGGGGCTGCAGACCGTCCTCATCGCCCAGGGCGTGCCCACGGCCGGTCTGCCCTCAGGGATCTACGACCCGCCCGCGCGGCGGGAGTTCGTCGAGCAGCTCGCCAAGGTCGACCTGATCGTGGCGGTCAGCGACGACCTCGAAGCGATCCTGCGCGGACTCGGCCTGGACCGCGTTCGCACGATCGAGACGGGCATCGACACCGACGCATTCCGGCCACGTCCAAAGGACGCGGACCTGCTCGAGGCCAACCACGTCGACCCCGGGCGATTCGTGGTCGGGTCGTTCGTCCACATGCGGCCGGAGAAGCGCGTCCTGGACATCGTGAGCTCCGCCGAGATCGTCCTGCGCTCCGAGCCTGGCGCCGTCTACCTCATCGCCGGCGGCGGACCCCTGACGGACGAGACGGTCGAGCTGGTGGCGGCGAAGGGGCTCGGCGACAGCTTTCGCTTCGTCGGCGAGGTCGACCACCCGCACGTGCCGGCGTACATGTCTCTCTGCGACGCCGTGGTGCTCGCCTCGGAGCGGGAGGGCTATTCGCTCGTCGCTCGCGAGGCGCAGGCGAGCGGGTGCGCCCTGATTGCCTCCGATATCCCGGCGGGCCTGGCGGCGGCCCGCGGCGGCGAGACGGCGCTCACCTTCGGCCTTGGCGACGTCGAGGACCTGGCGGCCAAGACTCTGATCCTGGCCCGGGACGAGGCGCTCCGCCGGTCGCTCGCGGAGAGGGGCCGCGCGGCCGTCGTGGAGAACGGCGGCGACGATTGGATCCG
>JAXDIC010000180.1:0-3039 GCA_034664185.1 Thermoleophilaceae bacterium | reverse complement strand
ATGCCGAGCAGGGGCAGCCCGTCGGCATGCAGGCGCGCGGCCACCCCCAGCGTGTCCTCGCCGCCGATCACGATCAGCCCGTCCACGCCGAGCCGCTGGAGGTTCTCGCGGATTTGCCGCGGGGCATGCTCGTGCTTGAACGGATTGGTCCGGGACGAGCCGAGGATGGTGCCGCCGCGCGGCAGGATGCCCCGGATCGACTCCAGGGTCAGCTCCTCGTGCATGTCCTCGATCGGACCGCGCCAGCCGTCGCGGAACCCTAGGATCGAATGTCCGTAGCTGTCGATGCCCTTGCGCACGACAGCTCGTATGACCGCGTTCAATCCCGGACAGTCCCCGCCGCCTGTCAGGACGCCGATGCGCATGAGTCGCCCAACATACCCGCCGCCCGGACGGCTGAGCCCACGCCGCGCCGCGGTCGTGGCCGCCGCCTTCGCGGTCGCCGTGCTCCTGGCCGGGTGCGGCTCGGGCGGCCAGGGGGGCCCTCCGACCGGCGGTGCGCTGACGATCTACTCGAGCCTGCCGCGCGAGGGCGTCTCCGCACGCCAGGCGGACGCCGTGGGGGCCGGGGAGAGGCTGGCGCTGGCGGACGCGCACGGGCACGCGGGCGGGCACCGGGTGCGGCTCGTCGAGCTGAACAGCGCCGCGCCCGGCGGCGACATGTGGGACCCGGACGCGGTCGAGGCCAACGCTCGCCGGGCCGCCATGGACCCCACGGCGGTCGCCTACCTCGGCGAGCTCGACCTCGGCGGCTCCGCGGTGTCGGTCCCCGTCACCAGCGGGGCGGGGCTGCTCCAGGTGTCGCCGGGCGACGGCCTGACGGCCCTGACGCGGGTCGACCCCGACCAGCCGGACCTCAGCCCCGACGGCTACTACCACGGCAAGGGGCGCAACTTCGTCCGCCTGGTCCCGCCGGACGCCGTCCAGGCCCAGACACTGGTGGCCTGGGCTCGCGAGGCGGGCGCGCGCTCGATCGCGATCGTTCGCGACGACCGCCTGTTCGGGCGCGAGCTGGCGACCGAGGCCGCCGGCGCCGCGGCGCGTCTGCACCTGCCGGTCTCGGTGGTCCTGGAGGGCCGCCGCAACGCTGCCGACTACGCCGACGTGGCCGGCGACCTGGCGGCCAAGCCTGCCTCCGCCCTGCTGTACACGGGGCTGGGCGGCCCCAGCGGCCAGCGACTGCTCGCCGCGTCCGTCAACGCCCTTCCATCGGCGAGCGTGTATGCCACCAGCGGGCTGGCGACGTCGCTGCCCGAGGCCGGCGCCCCGGCCACGTCCGTCGATGTCCTGCAGCCCGCCGCCGTGGCCTCGCAGTACGGAAGGCGCGCCCGCCGGGTGCTGGCACGGCTCAGCGCGGCGCGCGGCGCGCCGGTGCCGGTGGAGGCGCTGTACGGCTACGAGGCGATGCGGCTCACCCTCGACGCGGTCGACGGGGCGCGCGGCCACGCGGGCGACCGCGCGGCGGTCACGCGCGCGGCGCTCTCGCCGCGCACCCGGCACTCGGTGCTCGGCGACTACCGGGTGCTGGCCAACGGCGACCCGGCCCCGGCGCACTTCGGCTCGTACCGCCTGGCGGGCGCGCGCCTGGAGTTCCTCGGGCTGCGCGGTCCGGCGGGCGCGCTGGCGGGCGCTGGTCGCAACGGCCCGTGAGCGGCGCGCCCACGGTGGGCGCCCGATCGGCCGTGCTCGTATGTGAGAACCCGCTTGCAGGCGGGTTGCCCCGTATGCCCCGTGCGGAGTACGATCCCGCGCGTCTCGGAACAGTCTCGGAACGATCCTTCTAAGGAGGGGAACACTTTGCGAGCACGTTGGTTGGGGATGGTGGTGTGCATACCCGCACTGGCCGTGGGCGTGAGCGCCTGCGGCAGCAGCTCGAGCGGCGGCGGCGGTACAACCGCCAAGGGCAAGACGCTGACGATCTACTCGAGCCTGCCGCTTCAGGGCACCAGTCGCCTGCAGTCGCTGGACGTGATCAAGGGCGAGCAGCTGGCGCTTGCGGCGGCAGGGAATGCCGCGGGCAAGTGCAAGCTCACGTACACGTCGCTCGACGACTCGACGGCCGCGGCCGGGACCTGGGATCCGGGCCAGACGTCCTCCAACGCGCGCAAGGCCGCGCAGGACCCGTCGACGATCGGCTACCTGGGCGAGTTCAACTCCGGCGCCTCGGCGGTCTCGATTCCGATCCTGAACCAGGCCGGGATCCAGCAGATCAGCCCATCCAACACGGCTCTCGAGCTGACCAAGAACCCGGGGCCGGCGGGCAAGGGCGCGCCCGGCAAGTACTACCCGACCGGAAAGCGCACCTACGCGCGCGTCGTGCCGGCCGACCACATCCAGGGTGCCGCCCAGGCGGACTGGATGAAGCAGCTGGGCGTCAAGAAGCTGTACATCGTGAACGACAAGCAGGTGTACGGCTCCGGCGTGGCCACCACCACGGCGGCCGCGGCCAAGCTCCACGGGATCCAGGTCCTGGGGAACGACGGCATCGACCCGAAGGCGCCCAACTACCGCTCGCTCGCGGCCAAGATCAAGGCCTCGGGGGCGGACGCCGTGTTCTTCGGAGGCATCGTGGACAACAACGGGGCCCAGTTCTTCAAGGACGTGGGCGCGGCGATGCCGACCGCCAAGTTCTTCGGGCCTGACGGGTTGGCCACGGCGACGTTCACCAAGGCGATCCCGCCCGACGTTCAGAAGCGCATGTACCTGACGGTCGCGACGATCAACCCCAAGGACTACCCGCCCGAGGGCCAGAAGTTCTTCAAGGACTTCAAGGCCAAGTACGGGAAGACGCCCGAGCCGTACGCGATCTACGGGTACGAGGCGATGGGCCTGCTGATCGACGCGATGAAGCGGGCCGGGGCCGACTGCGCCAACAGGCAGAAGGTCATCGACCAGGTGTTCGCGACGAAGGGCAGGAAGAGCCTGCTGGGCACCTACAGCATCGACAAGGATGGCGACTCGACCATCAACGACTTCGGTCGTTACACGGTCAGGAACGGCAACCTGACGAACCTCCAGTCGGTGAAGGTCCTGAAGGAC
>JAXDIC010000175.1:0-3027 GCA_034664185.1 Thermoleophilaceae bacterium | reverse complement strand
CCTACGGGTGGTTGGCGCTGACGGCCGGGCCCTCGACGACGGTATGGCCGTCCTGCGCGATGTGCGCCTGCGGCGGCGTGCCCTGGATGACGCCGGCGAACTGCCCGGAGATCGGCTGGCCCGGGCGCTCGGGGACGGCCTTGGCCTTGCCGTCGAGGCCCGCGTTCACGCGGTAGCAGAGCCGGTAGCTGCCGGACTTGACCGCGGTGACGTTCCACCTGAACGTGGCCGTCCGGCCCGGGGCAAGCGAGCCCAGGGTGAAGGTGTCGACGTACGACGACGAGCGCTCCAGCGGGTCGAGCCGTCCGTGGTCGTAGTTGCGCGGCGTGCGCGTGGGGATCGTGTTGACCACGAACTTGGGCCTGACCGGGTCGGCCAGCCCCGGGTAGGTCGAGCGGTAGCCGAAGCCGCTGGCGCTGCCGGTCCCACTGGGCGATCCCGCTCCGCCGCCGGCCGAGCGCGATGACGCGCACTTGACGGTGACGGACACGACCGGGATCGTCTTCTGGCCGGGGTTGCGCACGACGATGGCCATGTTCGACGTGGCCGCGAGCGTCTGGTGACTCGGGAAGCTGGCGCTGACTATCGCGACCGGAAAATTGCCGTTCGGCTCGTCGGCGTCCTGGCGCGCGCCAGCGCCGCAGCCTGCCACGGCGACCGCCGCCAAGCAGAGCGGGGCGAGCGCCCGCGCGTCGATTCCTCGATGCGGCGCATTCCTCCCCAAAGCGGCCGGAACATACCACGGGCGTACCCTGGTACGGCGCAGGCCGCGGCCCCCGTCGCGGGCGCGACGGTTGTCTGTTGGCACCCGTCGCCGTAATGGCGTACGCTTCGGGCCGGCTATCGGCGCCGCGATAGGTGTAGCCGAGCAGGGAGGAGAAGAGTGGTCAGAGCAGCAGCAGACCGGGCGTTCCTACCGACGAAGAACCTGTTGGAGCAGGTGGGGGACATGATGATCCTCACCGGCAAGACGATCATGTCCGCGCTGCGTCCGCCGTATCCCTACGGCGGCGAGTTCGTAAACCAGTTCCTGTTCGCGCTGCGATTGTGCTGGTTCCCGCTTCTGGTCTCCACGATCGCGTTCGGCTACGGCGCTCCGGGCCTCCAGGCCGGCAACTTCCTCGTCCTGTTCGGAGCCATCGATCGCCTCGGCGGCTTCTTCGTGCTCGCAACCATTCGCGAGTTCGCCCCGTTCGTCACGGCCATCATCCTCGCCGGCGTGGCCGGCACCGCCATCACCGCCGACCTCGGCGCGCGCAAGATCCGCGAGGAGCTGGACGCGCTCCAGGTGCTCGGCGTGGACCCGGTCAAGAACCTCGTCGTGCCGCGCTTCCTGGCGCTCATGATCGTCACAGCCCTGTTCAACATCTACGCCCTGCTGTTCGGCATCTTCGGCGGCGTCCTGGCCACGCTCACCTTCAAGGCCCCGCTGGGACCGTTCTTCGCCACGCTGCTCACCAACGCGTCCACGACCGACCTATGGGGATCGGTGGTCAAGACCACCATGTTCGGGGCGATCATCGCGATCGTCTGCTGTTACAAGGGCATGACCGCGTCCGGAGGCGCCGAGGGGGTGGGCCGCGCCGTCAACCAGGCGGTGGTCATCTCGTTCCTCGGCATCTTCTCGTTCAACTACGTCTTCACCCAGACGCTGTTGGCCACCCACCCGGAGATCTCGGTCATCAAGTGAGGGTCGGCTAGTGCAGCGCTTCCTCGCCGCTCCGCGCGACTGGATCGCGGCCCTTGGCGACATCGCCAAGTTCTCGGCCCGCGCGTTCGGCGAGGTCTTCGGGCTGCGGGTCTTCCGCTTCTTCGGCGAGGCGTTGCGGCAGGCCGGCATCCTCATCACCGGCTCCACGATCGTCATCTGGGGCCTGGCGTTCATCCTCGGCCTGCAGTGCGGGATCGAGGGCGCGTACTTCAGCCGCTCGGTGGGCGCGCCGGCCAACGCCGGCGTCTTCAGCGCGTGGTGCGACCTGCGCGAGATCATGCCCTACGCGTTCGGCTACATGATGTCGGCCAAGGTCGGCACCGGCCTCGTGGCGGAGATCGGCGCCATGCGGATCACCGACGAGGTCGACGCGCTCGAGGTCATGGGCATCAGCTCGATGACCTTCCTCTGCGGCACGCGGCTGCTCGGAGCGCTCATCGTGCTGCCGTTCATGTACCTCGCCGCGGTCGGCGCCGGCTTCTTCGCCAGCTACCTCGCGGTGGTGCAGCAGATCGGCGAGGTCAGCTCCGGCGGGTTCTTCCTGATCTTCTGGATGTTCCAGAACCCGCCTGACCTCTTATACAGCCTGATAAAGGGCATGGGCATGGCAATCGTCATCGTCCTTGTCGGCTGTTACTACGGCTATACGGCGGGCGGCGGCCCGGTCGGGGTGGGCACCGCCACCGCCAAGTCGATGGTCCTGAACACCGTGATGGTCCACCTCGTGGGCATGCTCGGCACCCAGATCTTCTGGGGCGCCAATCCGCGAGCACCGATAGGCGGCTAGAGGAGACACGTGACTCAAGACGACCAGCACATGGACGACCAGGCCACGCCGCCCTCGGGCTACCAGGTGCCCGAGTCGGACAAGCCGCACGCGGCCGCGGAGCAGTCCGACGCGGACACGAGCGCGGACGACGGCGGCGCGCAGGAGTCCGGCGCCAACGAGCCGAGCGTCGACGAGCAGGCCCCGCTCGCCCACACCGCGGCCGTCAAGAACGAGACCGCCGCCGCGGATCCCAACGAGGGCGGGGACGAGGAGTACAAGTGGCACACCACGCGGACCGGTCGCAGCGAGACCGCCGAGTCCGACGCCGTCGAGTTCATCGACGTCAAGAAGAGCTTCGGGCGCAACACGGTCCTGAACGGGCTCAACCTCGGCATCCCGGACGGGCAGATCTCGATGATCCTCGGGCCGTCGGGCACCGGCAAGTCCGTGTGCATCAAGCACATGGTCGGCCTGCTCTACCCGGACGAGGGCGACGTGATGGTGCACGGCGAATCGGTGCCCAACATGAAGGACGACGACCTGTTCG
>JAXDIC010000168.1:0-3487 GCA_034664185.1 Thermoleophilaceae bacterium | reverse complement strand
ACGCGCTTGATCTGGGCGAGCGCGAGCGGCGCCTGTCCGGCGAGCTTGCGCGCCCACTGCAGCGCCGTGTCGAGCAGCTCGTGATCGTCGACCAGCCGGTTGACGAGGCCGAGCTCGAAGGCTTCGTCGGCGAGGATCGGATCGCCGATGAGGTTCATCTCCAGCGCCTTCGCCTCGCCGACGAGGCGCGGCAGCCGCTGGGTCCCGCCGAAGCCGGGGATGATGCCCAGGTTGATCTCGGGCTGGCCGAAGGTGGCCGAGTCGGCCACGTTCGGCCAGCCGGAGATCAACCTGGGGATCATCCCCGGCTTCGGCGGCACCCAGCGGCTGCCGCGGCTCGTTGGCGAGGGCAAGGCCCTGGAGATGAACCTGACCGGCGACGCCATCGGCGCGTACGAGGCGCTGCGCCACGGGCTGGTCAACGAGGTCGTGCCCGACCACGAGCTGTTCGACACCACGCTGGCCTGGGCCCGCAAGCTGTCCGGCCAGGCGCCGATCGCCATCGAGCAGATCAAGTCCGTCTCGGCGATGGGCGAGCTGGGCGAGGGGCTCCAGGCCGAGGCGCAGGGGTTCGCCAAGGCGTTCACCTCCGAGGACGCCAAGGAGGGCATCTCCGCCTTCCTGGGCAAGCGGCAGCCGAGGTTCAAGGGCAAGTGACGCAGGCGGGGACCGTCTCGCGCGGGGCCGCCCGCGTCGCGGAGCTCCTGACCGAGTCCGAGCGGGCCGTGGTGCTCACCGGCGCGGGTGTGTCGGTGCCGTCCGGGATCCCCGACTTCCGCACCCCGGGCAAGGGGTTGTGGGAGAAGGTCAACCCGATGGAGGTCGCCCACATCGACGCGTTCCGTCGCAACCCGGACCGCTTCTGGAGCTTCTACTCGCAGCGCTTCGCCGGACTGGTGGAGAAGCTTCCCAACCCGGCGCACGACGCGATCGCGGAGCTCGAGCGGCGCGGCCTGGTGCGCGCGGTGATCACGCAGAACATCGACCGCCTGCACCGGCGGGCGGGGAGCAGGAACGTGGTGGAGGTGCACGGGTCGATCGACGCGTGCGTGTGCCCGGAGTGCGGCGGACGGGTGGCGCTGGAGCAGGTGCTGGAGCTGCTCGAGTCCGCGCCGACACCGGAGTGCTCGGCCTGCATCACGCCGCTCAAGCCGGATGTGGTGCTCTTCGGCGAGCTGCTGCCCGAGGCCGCGCTGGCCGAGGCACACGCGCTGGCTCAGGAGGCCGACCTGATGCTCTGCGTCGGGTCGTCGCTGGAGGTCTTCCCGGTGGCCACCCTGCCCGGCGTGGCGCTGGAGTCGGGCGCCAGCCTGGCCATCGTCACCCAGGGCCCCACGCCGTACGACGACGAGGCGGACGTCAAGCTGACCGGTGACGTGGTGGCCGAGCTGGGCGCCGTGCTGGCCGCGCTCTAGGTTCCGGCCGCGACCGTCAGTCGAACGCGACGCCCAGGTGCGCGTGCCGCGGGTCGGTGCCGCCCAGCTCGTGCCCGTTGAGCCACGCACGGCCGGCCGGGCGGCCCCCTCGGCGCCGCTCACGGCCGGCCCTCGTGTCCTGGATGCGACGGCGAGCCGCCACCGCGCGGCTCACCCGTCGGCCGCGATCCTCGTATTCGGCGATGCGTGTTACCGAGGAGGTGTTCACGGGATCCATCTTCGCTCTCCTCTCCAGGGCTTCCCATGGCCCGTTGTCCAAGATCTCACCTTGTCGATTCGACCCGGTGTCCTGTCCGTTGACCCAACCTACGCCAACCTTCGAGGGCCGTCGTGAAGCGGCCGTAAACGGCTCGTAGAGATCCCGTGAAGATCGCGGCAGCGAGCCGGTGGGCGTCAGACCCGGCGCAGCCGGCGCACGCGCAGCGCGGCCTCCATGCGTCCGACCGCCGCCGTCACGTCCTCCTGGACGCCGTGGTCGAGGTCCCCGCGCAGCGCGCTGTTGGCGGCGCGCCCGACGGCCTCGCGGTCGGCGTCCAGCTCGGCGCGCCGCTCGGGGTCCATGTCGTCCAGCTCCGCGAGCAGCGACTCCAGCGCGATCCGCGCCTGGAGGGCGGCCTCTCGCGAGCGTCCGGCCTGCACGTCGCCGCGCGCCCGCAGCACCAGCTCCTCGCACGCCAGCACCTCCTCGCGGCGCGAGAGGATCGCGGCCAGCCGCTCGTCGGGCGCCAGCGACTCGGTGCGGCGGCGCGCGCTCGACCCTGGTGGGGTCGGCGGCAGCTCGTAGGCGGCCGCGAAGCGCCCGTCGGCCACCTGCTCGCCGGACCCGTAGCCGGCACGGACCGCCGTCGCGCCGGCGGGCGCCACGTCGCGGGCACTGGGATCGGCCGCTGCGGCGCGGTGCGCCCGCAGCAGCGCGTTCAGCTCGCGCGCGGCCGAGTCGGCCTCGGCCGTCAGGCGCTCGCGGTCGCGGCGCAGCCCGTCCAGCCACTCGGACGCCTCCTCCGCCGTCCCCAGTCCCTCGGCCCGGATCACGGTGGCCCGCACCGTGGGCACCCGGGCCGGCTCGTCGCCCTCCTCGGCGCGCCGCGGCCTCCTACGGCCCACCCCGGGCCGTCGCGCCGCGCCCACCGTGCGCAGCACGACTATCCGGTCCGGCTCGCCGTCCGCCTCGGAGCGCGTCACGTAGCGGCCGTCGGCCGGCCCGAGCGCGAACGCGAACTCGAACTGGACGAACCCGAAGTGCTGGGGCGGCCGTCCGCCGCTCACCGGGCGGCGCTATTCGCCGGCGTGGGCGCTGCTGGCCCGCGACGGACGGACCGGGATCGCGAACTTCGACGCCGTCGTCGGCACGATCGGGTTGTTGAGCTGCTTCAGGCGCGCGATCAGGTCGTTCCACTGGCCCGGCTTGAGTACCGCCAGCGTCTGCATGCCGAGCTTGGCGTTGGTCCCGAACAGCGGCTGGAAGCCGACGTGGATGTGGTTGGCGTGGTCGGCCATCGCCAGCGTGTTGGCGCCCAGGTTGAGCAGCGAGATGATCTGGTGCGGGCGCATCGTGCCCTGCAGCGTCATCAGCCGCCGGACCGTCTGCTCGGCGATCCCGCCCTTGTCCTGGTGACCGAGGATCGGGATCCCGTTGACCGCCGAGATGTCGGCGGCGTTGCCGGAGATGTGCTCGGAGACGTTGCCGGAGGTCGTCAGGAAGCTGTGGCCCGACTTCAGGCAGCTGATCGTCGGGCGCAGCCCCGACTCGGCCAGGAACTCGAGCGTCGCCAGCACGCGGCGGTCGATCTGGCCGGTCCTTACGTCGTTGCGACCGGCGGCGTAGATGTCGATCCGCGGGTCGGACAGGACGCGCCGCTCGAGCATCGGCTTCGGCAAGAGCAGGATCTGGCCGATCGAGAACGCGCCGCCGTCGCCGTAGAGGGCGTTCTTGCCGTTCGGGCGGTAGACGGCGGTCGCCTCGAGCAGCTTCCAGCCGTCGAGGATCGGCTTCGGGTCGATCTGCGGCGCGCCCTTGCCGGCCGGGCGGATCTGGAAGTTCAGGTGCGCGG
>JAXDIC010000165.1:0-4372 GCA_034664185.1 Thermoleophilaceae bacterium | reverse complement strand
GCCGCCGGGCGCCAGCACCGGCTCGATCCGCGGCAGCACGATCACGTCCAGCGCGGGCGACACCAGCTCGCGGCTTGCCAGGCCCAGCGGATCCCGGATCGACGCGCGCGCGGGCTCCAGCGTGCGCCGCCCGCGGCGCTCGAAGCGCACGTCCACGCGGACGCGCCGCGAGCGGCCGCCGCCAAGGGGCAGGGCTCGCCCCAGCACCGGCTCGACCAGCTCGCCGCCAGGCGGCCGCGTCAGGCCCCGGCGAAGCTCCAGGACGAGCGGCCAGGCGTGCTCCTCCTCCACGGCGTGCGGCCCGCCGTGGCGCTCGAGGCCGGCCCCGGTCGCGGCCAGGGCCACCCAGATCCAGGCCCCGGCGGCCAGCAGGAGCAGCCCGAAGGCAGGCAGGTACAGCGTGGCCGCCCCGAAGGTCAGCGCGGCGCCCAGCATCAGGCCGCCCAGCGCCGCGGCGCCGCCGGCCCGGCTCATAGCGCCGGTACGCGCTCCAGCGCGTCGCGAACGACGTCCACGCCCGTGGCGTCCGCAGCGTCCGGGGCCAGGAGCAGGCGGTGGGAAAGCACCGACGGCGCCAGCGCCTGGACGTCGTCGGGCAGTGCGTGATCGCGCCCGTCCAAGGCGGCCAGCGCCTTGGCCGCCTTGATCAGCATCAGGCCGGCGCGCGGGCTGGCGCCCAGCTCCAGCCGCGGATCCGAGCGCGTCGCCTCCAGCAGGGCCACCACGTAGCGGCGCAGGGCGTCGCTGGCGTGCACGCGCCCCGCCGCCTCCTGGGCGGCCAGGACCTCGGACACGCCGGTGGCGGGCTCCAGGTCCAGCACGCGGTCGCCCACGGCGTGCTCGGCCAGCATCTCGGCCTCGTCCTCGGCACCGGGATAGCCCAGCGCGATACGCACCATGAAGCGGTCGAGCTGCGCCTCCGGCAGCGGGTACGTGCCCTCGTACTCCACCGGGTTCTGCGTGGCCACGACGATGAACGGCCGCGCCAGCTCGTGCGTGTGCACGTCCACAGTCACGTGCCGCTCCTGCATGCACTCCAGGAGTCCCGACTGCGTCTTGGGCGACGCGCGGTTCACCTCGTCGATCAGGACCACGTTGGCGAACACCGGCCCCGGCCGGAACTCGAAGCGGCCCTCGCGCTGGTTGTAGACGTTGGTGCCCACCACGTCGGCGGGCAGCAGGTCGACCGTGCACTGCACGCGTGCGTACTCGGCGTCGATCGAGCGGGCCAGGGAGCGCGCCAGGGCGGTCTTGCCCACACCCGGGTAGTCCTCGATCAGCACGTGCCCCTCGGCCACCAGGGCGACCAGGAGATCGCGCAGCGTGGTGTCCGGCACCTTCACGGCCCGCCGCACGTTCGCCCCCAGCCGCTGGCCCAGCGCGGCGACGCCCGCGGGGTCGAGCTCCGGGACAGTGCTCACCCGGTCGATCTTACGGACCGGCGGGCGCGGGCCCGGCGGTCGAGCCCCAAGCCCGCGAACGTCCATTCCACCACCTCTTAGGGTGGTCAACTGGACGTTTGCTTGGCTTAGGGGGTCAGGCTTGCGTGGGCTCTTCGGTCCGGGCCAGCTCGCGCACCGCGGCCTCGGGGTCGGGCGCGCGCATCAGCGCCTCCCCGACCAGGACGGCGTCCACGCCGACGTGCTCCAGCTCCTCGACCTGCTGGCGCCCGGAGATGCCCGACTCGGACACCACGATCTTGCCGGCCGGCACGTCGGTCAGGAGCTCGAAGGTGCGCGAGAGATCGACGCTGAAGTCCTCGAGGTCGCGGTTGTTGATCCCGATCACGCCGGCGTCGATTGCCAGCGCCGCGTCCAGCTCCTCCTCGTCGTGCACCTCGACCAGCGCGTCCAGGTCCAGGCCGCGCGCGACCCCGTACAGCGACCCCAGCTGGCTGGGTCGCAGCGCGCCCACCACGAGCAGGACGGCGTCGGCGCCGTGGGCCTTGGCCTCGTACAGCTGGTAGGGGTCGATCGTGAAGTCCTTGCGCAGGATCGGAAGGTCGCTGGCGGAGGCGGCCAGGCGCAGGTCGTCCAGCGACCCGCCGAAGTGCTCCTCCTCGGTGAGGATCGACAGGGCCGCGGCGCCGCCGCGCTCGTAGGCGCGCGCCGTCTCGGCCACGTCGGCTTCCTCCCTGATCGTGCCGGCTGACGGCGAGCGGCGCTTGTACTCGGCGATCAGCGACGTGCCCGGCCGCGACAGCGCCTCGCTGAACGGGCGGCACTCCCCGCGCTCGGCGGCCTGGCGCTCGAGCTCCACCAGCGGGCGGGACCGCTTGCGGTCCTCCAGCCGCCGCCGCGTGGCCTCCACGAGCTGCTCCAGCCGCACGTTCACGCGGGCGCCAGCTCCCGGGTGCGCTCCACGAACCGGTCCAGGAGCTGGCTGGCGGCGCCCGAGTCGATCGTGCGCTCGGCGGCGCGCGCGCCGGCCTCCAGCGAGTCGGCCCCGTCGCCGAGGTAGATCGCCGCAGCCGCGTTCATCACCACGATCGAACGCTCGGGGCCGGGGGCGCCCGCCAGCACGGCGCGGGCGCAGGCCGCGCTCTGCTCGGGCTCGCACGCGCCGAGATCGTCGTGCCCGATCGGCTCCACGCCGAGCTCCTCCGGCGTGACCGTGACCGCCTCCAGTCTTCCCTCCCTCAGCTCCACCGCCTTCGTGGGCCCCGAGGCGCTGACCTCGTCGAGCCCATCCTCGCCCGACACTACCAGGGCCCTCTCGACCCCCAGCCGTCCCAGCGCCGCCGCCATCGTCTCCAGGTAGGCCAGCTCGGAGATGCCGATCAGGTGTCGGGTGGCTCCGGCGGGGTTGGTCAGCGGGCCCAGCAGGTTGAAGATCGTGCGCACCGCCAGCGCCCTGCGCACGGGCACCACGTGCTTCATCGCGGCGTGGTGGGCGGGGGCGAACATGAAGCCGAAGCCCAGCGAGTCGATGCACTCGGCCACGGCCTCGGGACTCAGGTCGATGCGGGCCCCAAGCGCCTCCAGCACGTCGGCCGAGCCCGACCGCCCGGTGGCGGAGCGGTTTCCGTGCTTGGCCACCGCGCAGCCAGCGGCGGCCGCCACGAACGCCGCGGTGGTCGAGACGTTGAAGGTGGGCCGCCCGCCCCCGGTGCCGGCGGTGTCCACCAGCGGCCGCCGGCTGGCGCGCACCGGCAGCGCCAGCTCGCGCATCGTGCGCGCCAGGCCCTCCACCTCGTCCACCGTCTCGCCCTTGGTCCGCAGCGCGATCAGGAACGCCCCGATCTCCACCTCGGACGCCTGGCCGTCCATCACCTCGCGCAGGACCGCCGCGGCGTGGTCGGCGCTCAGATGGCGGCCGTAGGCCAGGTCGTCGATGGCCCGCGTGAGCACCGGGTTGGACATCAGGAGGGCGGGCCGTCGAGGAAGTTGCGGAGCAGCGCCTTGCCGTGGTGAGTCAGTACCGACTCGGGGTGGAACTGCACGCCCTCGGCCGGCAGGTCGCGGTGGCGCAGCCCCATCACCACCTCGCCCGTCCACGCGGAGCGCTCGAGGCACGCCGGCAGCTCCGGGTCGACCACGAGCGAGTGGTAGCGCCCGGCCACGAGCGGGGACTCGAGCCCGCGGAAGATCGTCCTCCCGTCGTGCTCCACGCTGGCCTCCTTGCCGTGGATCGGCTCGCCCCGAACGACGCGCCCGCCGTACGCCTCCGCCAGCGACTGGAGGCCAAGGCAGACCCCGAGCACCGGCGTACCTGCCTCCGCCATGCGCGCGATCAGCTCGACCGACACGCCGGCGTCGGCCGGGCCGCCGGGACCGGGCGAGACCACCGCCCGGTCGGCGCCGCGATCCAGCAGCTCGTCCACGCTGGCCGCGTCGTTTCGGACGACCTCCAGCTCGGCGCCCAGCTCGCCCAGGTACTGGACGAGGTTGTAGGTGAACGAGTCGTAGTTGTCGAGGACGAGGACGCGCATCGGCCGTCTATGCCCAGTCCGGCTGGTGGCACGCCAGCGCGACGGCCTCGAAGACCGCACCGGCCTTGGCCTCGGTCTCGCGCACCTCATAGCCGGGGTCGGAGTCGGCCACGATCCCTCCCCCGGCCTGCGCGTGCACGCGGCCGTCCTTGATCAGGGCGGAGCGGATGTAGATGCAGGTGTCCAGGTCGCCGGTGAACGAGAGATATCCGATGGCGCCGCCGTAGGGCCCGCGACTGGTGGGCTCCAGCTCGTCGATGATCTGCATGGCGCGGATCTTGGGCGCGCCGGACAGCGTGCCCGCCGGCAGCGAGGCGCGCAGCGCATCCATCGGGGTGACGCCGTCCGCCAGCTCGCCGGACACCGACGACACGATGTGCATGACGTGCGAGTAGGTCTCGACCACCATCAGCTCGTCCACCGACACGCTGCCGATCGCGC
>JAXDIC010000145.1:0-2602 GCA_034664185.1 Thermoleophilaceae bacterium | reverse complement strand
CGCGAACGTCGACTCGTAGCCGTCCTCGGTCAGCGTGCGCCTGGCCGCCATCGTGCCGGCGTTGTTCACCAGCACGTGGATCCGCTCGTAGCGATCGAGCAGCGCCGCGGCCAGCCGGCGTACGTCCGCGAGCGAGGCGAAGTCCGCGCGCAGCGGCTCCTCCCCCACCCTCCCGGCCACCCTGGCCAGCCGGTCCGGGTCGCGCCCGACCGGCACGACGGTGGCGCCGCGCCTGCTCAGCTCCTCCGCGGCCGCCGCGCCGATTCCCGAGCTGGCCCCGGTGACGACCACCACGCGGCCGTCGAGGCTCAGCGCACGAACCTGATGTTGAAGTCCGCGCTGCCGAACGCGCCCATCGCGCCCAGCCACAGCGGCAGGTACATCTCCATGCCGCGAGCCGAGCGGATCCCGCCCAGGTCGACGATGCTGTCGGCGGGCCAGCCGAACTCCTGGAGCAGGGTGGCGACCTGCTCCTTGGCGGCGGCGTCCTCGCCCGCGATCGGCACGTGGTGCTGGCCCGGCACCCGCGACGGATCCACCATCACCTGGTGGTTCATGGTGTTCAGCGCCTTGACCACGCGGGCCTCCGGGAACTCGCGCTGGATCTGCTCCGCGAGCGAGTCGTCGTTGCAGACCGACAGCGTGGGCGGCATGCCCTTCGAGAGGTCGAGCGGATTGGCCACGTCCACCAGCACCTTGCCGCGCAGCTCCTCCTCGCCCGCGGCGCGCAGGGCATCGATCGACCCGGTGCCCGCCGTGCAGTTGAAGATCAGCTCGCCGTGCGCCGCGGCGGTCCCGTAGGTGCTCTCGGACCGGGTCCCGACCTCCACCTGGTGCCCGACCCCCGCCAGCTTGCCCGCGATGATCTGACCCACCGTGCCGCTGCCCAGCACTCCGATCTTCATGTCTCGCCCTCCGCATCCGGCGCCGTGGTCACCAGCTCGTCCAGCCTCCGCGAGAGGCGCATCGAGTCGCGCAGCATCGTCTCCAGCGTGTCCCGGCGGAGCGCGCCGGCCTTCACGCGCGACGTCAACACCAGGAGGTTGGCGTCCTCGCTCTCCCGCAGCGCGGCGAAGCGGGCTCCCTCGGCCTCCAGGTTGAGCAGCAGCAGGGCGTGCATGTCGTCGGCGTAGTCGCTCGCCTCCCCCTCCATCACGCGCAGCGTCTGGATGACCACGACGTCGCCGTTGTCGCGGTCGATCACGAGCAGGAACGGGCCCACGTCGGTCTGGATCCGCCAGTCGCCGTCGGAGTCGACCTCGGCGGGGATCTGGAGCTCGTTGAGCGCCCGGTCCACGTCCCCGCGCGTGCCGTCTCGCCCCGCGAGGTCGGCCGACTGGCGCGGCGCGCCGGCGAAGAACTCCGCGAGCGGGTCCTGCGCGTTCAATCGGGACGGATTACGACGAGCCGCCGATCTCGAGGAAGGCCTCGTAGCGGCGCACGTCGCGCTCGGCGTGGTCGCGCTCCTGGCTGCCCTCCTCGGCACGCTCAACCGACTCGCGCGCGGCCTTCAGCCGCGACTCGATGTCGGAGCGGTCGAGGCCCTCGGGGTCGACCGCCTCCTCGACCAGCACCAGAGCCCTGTTGTCCACCACCTGGAGATAGCCCTCGCCCTGGGCGAAGCGCGCCACGTCGGACTCCGACCTGTAGAGCCGCAGCTCCGTGGGATCGAGAATCGCCATCAGCGGCGCGTGGTTGGCCAGCACGCCGATCGACCCGACCGCGGTGCGCGTCGAGACCATCTCCACCTCGTCGTCGAAGACCTTCCCCTCGGGGGTGAGGACCTCGGCTCGGAACTTGGTGCGCGCCACCTACTCGTCCTTCTTGCCCTCGTCGTCGTCCTTGTCGCCGTCGCCGTCGCTGTCGCCGTCGCCGGAGTCGTCGTCGCCGTCGTCGTCCCCACCGGAGTCCCCGTCGCCGGAGTCCCCGTCGCCGCCGCCGGAGCCGCCATCGTCCTCGGCGTCGTCGTCACCGTCGCCGCCGCCGGCGCCCTTGGCCTTCTCCAGCGCGTCCTTGGCCTGCTCGATCGCCTCCTGCGCCTGCTCGACGGCCTCCTCGGCCTCCTTGACGTCGCCGCTGCCGCCGCCCTCGCCGTCGTCGCTCTCGCCGCGCGCGGCCTTGACCACCTCTTCGATCGTGCCCTTCATGTAGAAGGCCCGCTCGGGGATGTCGTCGTGCTTTCCATCGATGATCTCCTTGAATCCACGGATCGTGTCCTCGATCTTCACGTACGTGCCGGGCGAGCCCGTGAAGGCCTCGGCCACGAAGAACGGCTGCGACAGGAAGCGCTCGATCTTGCGCGCCCGCTGCACGGTCTGCTTGTCCTCGTCCGACAGCTCGTCGATGCCGAGGATGGCGATGATGTCCTGCAGCTCCTTGTACCGCTGGAGCACCTCCTGGACCTGCGTGGCCACCTGGTAGTGCTCCTCGCCCAGGATGTCGGCCTTGAGGATGGTGGAGGTCGAGTCCAGCGGGTCGACGGCCGGGTAGATGCCCTTCTCCGAGATCGCCCGCGACAGCACCGTGGTGGCGTTCAGGTGCGCGAACACCGACGCCGGCGCCGGGTCGGTCAGGTCGTCGGCGGGCACGTAGATGGCCTGCA
>JAXDIC010000126.1:0-11921 GCA_034664185.1 Thermoleophilaceae bacterium | reverse complement strand
CTCGGGCCGTCGGGCACCGGCAAGTCCGTGTGCATCAAGCACATGGTCGGCCTGCTCTACCCGGACGAGGGCGACGTGATGGTGCACGGCGAATCGGTGCCCAACATGAAGGACGACGACCTGTTCGCGATGCGCAAGAAGTTCGGCGTCCTCTTCCAGGACGGCGCTCTGTTCGGCTCGATGAACCTCTACGACAACGTCGCGTTTCCCCTGCGTCAGCACACGGACAAGGGCGAGGACGAGATCACGGAGATCGTCACGCGCCGGCTCAAGGAGGTCGGCCTGGGCGGCGCCGGCGACAAGATGCCCAACGAGCTGTCGGGCGGCATGCGCAAGCGCGCCGGGTTTGCGCGCGCGCTGGTGCTGGACCCGCAGATCGTGCTATTCGATGAGCCCGACTCCGGGCTCGACCCTGTCCGGACGGCGCTCCTGTGCGAGCTCATCAAGGAGATCCACGAGGAAAACGGCGGCGCGTACGTCGTCATCACTCACGACATCATGTCCGCTCGCCGCGTGGCCGAGTACATCGCGATCCTGTGGAAGGGACGGATCGTGGAATCCGGACCGGCCTCGGAGCTCTTCAACTCGGACAACCAGTTCGTCCGCCAGTTCCTCTCCGGGGAGGCACGGGGCCCCCTGGGGATGGAATAGGACCAAGGACTTCAATAACCCGATGGGGCCGGCTTTGGCGCCGGCCGGGCGCGTCGCACTTCGCGACGTCAGGGGGCGTCGTGAAGATGGGACTCGCACATGCCCCAGGACACCACTACGACTGACCAGCCGAGCGCGGCTGAGGCCGACGCCGAGCGCCGCTCGCGACTAGCCCGCGCGGCCGCGGCGCTGGCCGTGGTCGCGGCGGTCCTGGCCGTCGCCCTGCTGCTGTTCACGGGCGGCGGCGGCTACTCGGTGACGGCGGAGTTCGTCAACGCGGGCCAGCTCGTGTCGGGCAACGACGTGGACATCGGCGGCAGGCCGGTGGGCAAGGTCAGCGACATCTCGCTCGCCGACAACGGCCGGGCGCTGGTCAAGATGACGCTGGACGAGCACGCGCCGCTCCACGAGGGCAGCATGGCGGTCATCCGGGTCACATCGCTCAGCGGCATCGCCAACCGCTACGTGGCCCTCGAGCCGGGGCCCAACAGCGCGGCCAAGATCGGGGACGGTGGGCGGATAGCGGCGGACAAGACCACGGCGCCCGTCGACCTCGACCAGCTGTTCAACACACTGGACCCGCGCACCCGCGCCGGGCTTCAGCAGATCATCAAGGGAGGGGCGCAGCAGTACGCCGGACGCGGCGCGCAGGCCAACGCCGCGCTGCACTACTTCAACCCCGCGATCTCCACGTCGTCGCGCATCACGCGCGAGCTGGTGATCGACCAGACCGCGTTCCGGCGCTTCGTGACCGACACCGCGCGGACGGTCGGCGCGCTGGCCCAGCGCCGCACCGACCTGGCCGGCCTGATCGGCAACGCCAACGCCACCACCCGGGCCATCGGCGACGAGAACGTCGCCCTGGGGCAGACGCTGGCGCTTCTGCCCAACACCCTGCGCCGCGGCAACACCACGTTCGTCAACCTGCGCGCCGCCCTGGACGACCTCGACCCGCTGGTCAACGCGTCCAAGCCGGCCACCCGCCGGCTGGCGCCGCTGCTCAGCGCGCTGCGACCGCTGGTCGCCGACGCACGGCCCACCATCCGCGACCTGCGCGTGCTGGTCAGGAAGGCCGGCCCCGACAACGACCTGATCGACCTCACGCGCAAGATGCCGCGGCTGGAGAAGCTCACCAGCACGGACTTCCCCGACGCGATCAAGGCGCTTCAGAAGACGCAGCCGGTGCTCGAGTTCGCCCGCCCGTACGCCCCCGACCTGACCGGCTGGTTCACGAAGTTCGCCGAGGGCGCGGCCAACTACGACGCCAATGGCCATTACGCGCGAATCCAGCCGATCTTCAACGCGTTCCAGTTCACGTCCACGCCCAGCGGCAACGTTCTCACCCCGCAGACCAACCGGCTGGCCGGGATCCAGACGTTCAAGAGCCAGCGCTGCCCGGGCGGCGCCACTCAGCCCCCGCCCGACGGCTCGGCGCCGTACAAGGAGACGCCCACCACCAGCTGCGACCCCACCGCCACGCCGCCTGGCCCATGAGACGCGTCGCACTCACATCCACGCTGGTGGTCGGGATCGTCGTGGGCCTCGCCCTGGGGCTGGGCGGCACGGGCGACGGTTCCGGCTACACGGTGCGGGCGATCTTCTACAACGCGGCCAACGTCACGACCGGCGAGGACGTGAAGACGGCCGGCGCCAAGATCGGCGCGATCGACTCGCTCGACGTGACCAAGGACAAGAAGGCCGTGGTCGTCATGCGGATCGACAAGGCGGGCTTCACGCCGTTCCGGGCCAACGCCGACTGCACCGTCCGCCCGCAGGGCCTGATCGGAGAGAAGTTCGTCGACTGCCAGGCCGGCACCACCTCGAGTCCCGAGCTGAAGACGATCCCCGGCGGCCAGCCCGGCGCCGGGCAGCACCTGCTGCCGGTCGAGCGCACCCATTCGCCGGTCGACCTCGACCTGGTCAACGACACGCTGCGGATGCCGTTCCGGCAGCGGCTGGCGATCCTGGTCAACGAGTTCGGCACCGCCCTGGCGGGGCGCGGCAACGACCTGAACAGGGCCATCCACAGCGCCAACCCCGCGCTGCGCGACACTGACCGCGTCCTGGCCGTCCTGGCCAGTCAGAACCGCACCCTGTCGCAGCTCGCCGTCGATTCGGACCGCGTGCTGGGGCCGCTGGCCGCGCGCCGCAAGCGGGTCTCCAGCTTCGTCGTGCAGGCCAACACCACGGCGCAGGCCACGGCCGAGCGCAGCGACGCGCTGATGCGCACGTTCGAGCGCTTCCCCACGTTCCTACGCGAGCTCAGGCCCACGCTCGCCGACCTGGGCGCTCTGTCCGACCAGATGACGCCGGTGCTGATCGACCTGGGCCGCGCGGCCCCCAGCCTCAACCAGTTCGTGGCGGAGCTTGGGCCGTTCTCCGCCGTCGCCACGCCGGCGCTGCGCTCGCTCGGGCAGGCCACTGACGTGGGCGGACCCGCGCTCCGTCACTCGCACCCCTTGATCCGCCAGCTCGTCACGTTCGGGCAGCACGGCAACCCGGTCTCCACCAACCTCGACCAGCTCACGGCCAACCTCGACAAGAGCGGCGGAATCGAGCGAATCCTCGACTACATCTTCTACCAAATGACCGCCATCAACGGGTTCGACGGGATCAGCCACTACCTCCGTGCCGGGCTGATCACCAACCTCTGCTCGCAGTACTCCACGACGCCGATCGGCGGCTGCTCCGCCAACTACACCGCCACGCACTCGATCCAGGGCGCCAGCAACGCCAAGCTCGCCCCGTCGCTCAAGCGGCTGCGCGCAGCTCTCCAGGCCAACGCCAAGCAGGGCGGCTCTGGAACCGGCGCCGCGGCCACCCGGGGCGCGCCGTCCGGAACCGATCCGTTCCAGGCGCTCCAGGAGCTGATCAACCCCGCCACCTCGCGTCTGCGCCAGGGCGGCATCGACCGGGTGCGGCAGGGCGTGCGCAACGGGTCGCCCGCCTACGGGCATCGCAACGCCACCGACGCCGCGCTCGACTTCCTGCTGGGGAACGGGCCATGACCAGAGGGCGGAGCACCTCCAGCATCATCGGCAGCCCCGTGCTGGTGGGCGCCATCACGATGCTCATCGTCATCGTGGCGGTGTTCCTGGCCTACAACGCCAACGCCGGGCTGCCGTTCGTCCCCACGTACGACCTGAACGCGCAGGTGCCCAGCGCGGCCAACCTGGTGCCGGGCAACGAGGTGCGGATCGGCGGCCACCGGGTCGGCGGGATCACGGACATCTCACCGCTCCGCCAGCCGGGCGGCAACACGATCGCCGTCCTCCACATGAAGCTCGACCGGGCGCTCCAGCCGCTGCCGGTCGACACGCATGTCCTGGTCAGGGCACGCTCGGCGCTGGGGCTCAAGTACCTCGAGATCACGCCGGGCAACTCCGCGGCCGGGTTCCGCCCGGGCGACACCATGCCGCTTGCGGCCGCCACCCCCAGGCCCGTCGAGATCGACGAGGTCTTCAACATGTTCGACGCGCCCACCCGCCGCGGCATCCGGAGGAGCCTTGGCGGCTACGGCACCGGACTCGCCGGGCGGGGAGCCGGCCTCAACGAGGTCATCAGCCAGCTGCCGCAGCTCCTGTTCAACCTCGACTCGGTCACGTCCAACCTGGCCGACAGGCGCACGCGCCTGCGCGCCCTGTTCCCGGAGCTCGGTCGCGCGGCGCGCATCGTCGCGCCGGTGTCGGAGACGCAGGCGCGGCTGTTCGAGAACCTCGACACCACCTTCGGCGCGCTCGCGCGCGTGGCGCGGCCGTTCATCCAGGACACCATCGCGCAGTCCCCGCCCTTCCTGGAGACCGCCATCCAGGAGTTCCCGCTTCAGCGCCCGTTCCTGGAGAACACCACGGCGTTCGCCCGCGAGCTTCGCCCCGGCGTTCACGTGCTGCCCACCACGCTGCCCGACCTGGCCAGCGCGCTGCACTTCGGGCGCACCACCCTCCGCCGCATCCCGCCGTTCAACCGCCGCCTGGCCAGCGTGTTCCGGTCGCTCGAGGCGTTCGCCACCGACCCGCTGGTGCCGGCGGGCGTCAAGAGGCTCACGGCCACGGTCACCTCGCTCGAGCCCACGCTCAAGTTCCTCACGCCGGTCCAGCTCAACTGCAACTACGTCACGCTCTGGTTCCGGAACACCAGCGGCCTGCTCTCCGAGGGCGACGGCAACGGCACCTGGCAGCGCTTCATCATCGTGGCCACGCCTCAGGGGCCGAACAGCGAGAGCGGCCCGTCCAGCGCTCCGGCCAACGGCCCGACGTCGGACAACTACCTCCACTCCAACACCTACCCCAACTTCGGCGGGCCCGGCCAGCCCAAGGAGTGCGAGGCCGGCAACGAGAACTACATCGTCGGCAAGAAGGTCCTGGGCAACGCGCCGGGCACGCAGTCCACCACCACCTCCGGGCAGGTCAAGTGAACCGCCGGCGCGAGATCAGCTCGTTCAAGGCGGGCCTGATGCTGGCCACGGTGCTCTTCGCGTTCGCGTTCTTCGTGTTCACGAAGACCAACCCGTTCGCGAATCCGTACCAGCTCAAGGCGGTCTTCCAGAACACCGACGCCCTGCACGTCAACTCGCCGGTGCGCATCGCCGGCGTCGAGGTCGGCACGGTCAAGTCGATCGACGCGGCCTCGGGGGGCGACTCCTCCGCCGCCACGGTCACGATGGACATCAAGCGCAACGGCCTTCCGATCTACACGGACGCGGAGGCCAAGATCCGTCCGCGCATCTTCCTGGAGGGCAACTTCTTCGTCGACCTCCAGCAGGGCACCCCGGGGGCCAGGAAGGCCTCGTCGGGATACACCATCCCGGTCACGCAGACCGCCGCGCCGGTGCAGCTCGACGAGGTGCTCACCTCGCTCCAGTTCAATACGCGCCGCGATCTGCAGACGCTGGTCCGCGGCTATGGCGACGCGCTGTACGGCAAGCCCCGGCCGGGTGAGGACGCGACCCAGGTGAAGGCCACCAAGGGCGAGACGGCCGCCAAGTCGCTCAACGACTCCCTGCGCACGGCACCGGCGGCGCTGCGCGGACTGGCAGTGGTCAACCAGGCGCTGCTCGGCACCGACGTCCACGACCTGTCGGGCTTCATCAGAGGCCAGCAGAAGGTCTCGTCCGCGCTGGCCTCGCGGGAGCAGTCGCTCAAGGATCTGGTCACCAACCTGAACCGCACCACCGCGGCCTTCGCGTCGGAGCAGGGCAATCTGCAGGCCACCATCCACCTCCTGCCCGGCGTGCTGCAGCGGGCCAACCCGCTGTTCGACCACCTGAACGCGTCGTTCCCGCCCACGCGCGCGTTCGCCCGCGAGATCCTGCCGGGCGTCCGCGAGACGCCGGCCACGATCAACGCCGCGTTCCCGTGGATCGCGCAGGCGCGCGGCCTTGTCTCGCGGCCCGAGCTGCAGGGCCTGGCGCGCGACCTCCGCCCGGCGGTGGGCAACCTGGCCAAGCTGACCAACGGCACCATCCAGCTCCTGCCGCAGGTCGACCTCGTCAGCAAGTGCTTCACCAAGGTCGTGCTGCCGGCGGGCGACATCAAGGTCAACGACCCGCCGCTGTCCACCGGCATCGAGAACTACAAGGAGTTCTTCCAGTCGCTGGTGGGGCTTTCGGGCGAGTCTCAGAACTTCGACGGCAACGGCCAGTACACGCGCTTCCAGACCGGCGGCGGCGCCCACCAGGTGTCCACCGGCTCCGTGCCGGGGCTTGGCCCATTCTTCGGCAACGCGGGCGCCACGCCGATCGGCTCGCGGCCCGCGGCGCCCGCCAACAAGCCGCCGTACAACCGCAAGGCCACCTGCTTCAAGAACAAGCTGCCCGATGTCAACGGGGCCAGGACGGGGCCGGGGGCGTGAAGCGCGCGATCCGCAAGCACCTGCGCGACTTCGTGGCCGTCGCCGCGCTCTTCATCGTCGCGATCGGCGTGGCCGGCTACATCCTCAGCCAGGAGCGACTGAACCTGCCCGCCTGGGTGCCGCTGGTCGGCAAGGACTTCTACACGGTCAACGCCGAGTTCTCGACCGGTCAGGCGATCACGCCGGGCGAGGGCCAGACCGTGAACGAGGCGGGCGTGCCCGTCGGCGAGATCGGCAGCGTCCAGCTGAAGAACGGCCGCGCGGTCCTGCAGCTCAAGATCAAGCCCAAGTACGGGCCGATCTACCGCGACGCCACCATGCTGCTGCGGCCCAAGACCGGTCTCAAGGACATGACCGTGGCGCTGGACCCGGGCAGCTCGTCCGCCGGCAAGCTGCCCGACGGCGGCACGATCCCGATCGGCAACACGGCGCCGGACGTCAACCCCGACGAGATCCTCGCCTCGCTCGACAGCGACACGCGCACGTACCTGCAGATCCTGCTGAACGCCGGCAGCAAGGCGTTCGCCAACCGCAACTACTCGGCGGACCTGCGCCAGACGTTCAAGCGCTTCGAGCCCACCAACGACTACCTGGCCAAGATCACGGGCCAGCTCACGCAGCGGCGGGCCAACATCGCGCACGTGGTGCACAACCTGCACACGCTCACGCAGGAGCTGGGCACCAAGGACAAGCAGATCGCGTCGCTGGTCGACTCGTCCAACCAGAACTTCCGCGCGCTGGCGTCCCAGGACGCGCGCATCCGCGAATCGCTGCAGCTGTTGCCTGGAACGCTCCAGACCGCCCAGTCCACGCTCGGCAAGGCCAACCAGCTGGCCATCCATCTCGGACCGACGCTCCAGGCACTGCGGCCCACCGCCCGCCAGCTGGGGCCCACGCTCAGGGCCACGCGGCCGTTCCTGCGCGACACCACCCCGATCATCCGCCACCACCTGCGGCCGTTCGCGCGCACGGCCAGGCCCGTCGTGCGGGACCTGCGAAAGGCGGCGGCCAACCTCGGCCCACTCACGCCCAAGCTGGCACGCGTGTTCAAGGTCCTCAACATCGCCCTGAACGAGCTGACCTACAACCCGCCGGGTTCCGAGGAGGGCTTCCTGTTCTGGAACTCCTGGGTCAACCACGCCGGCGCCAGCGTCTTCAGCACCCAGGACGCCAACGGGCCGATCCGGCGCGGCCTGATCGTCGCCTCCTGCGGCAGCCTCGAGCTGCTCGAGAACCTCGTCAAGACCGAGCCCGCGCTGCGCACGCTCAGCGACCTGCTCAACTCGCCGCAGTCGTCGGCCGTCTGCCCGAAGGTGATCGGCCCGAAGGCCGCCGCGGCCAAGCCGTCGGCCAAGCCGACGGCCAAGGCTCCCAGCGGGAAGAAGGCCCGCTGATGCAGAAGAACGCTCCCAGCCTTGCTCGGATGGCCACCATGACGGTGTTCGCGCTGTCGTGCGTCGGCATCCTGCTGTTCCTCTGGCTCGCCTTCGGAGGCTCGGTGCCGCTCCAGCCGAAGGGCTACCGCCTGCACGTGCACTTCGCCAACGCCACGACGCTCGCGCAGGAGGCTGACGTGCGCGTCTCGGGCGTGCACATCGGCAAGGTCGTCACGCTCGACCGCAGCGGCGCGACCACCGACGCGACCCTCCAGATCGACCAGCGCTTCGCGCCCCTGCACTCGGACGTGCGCGCGATCCTGCGGCAGAAGTCGCTCCTGGGGGAGACCTACGTAGAGCTGACACCGGGCACCAAGGGCACACGCAACCTCGGCGACGGCGCCACCCTGGCCAACGGCAACGTGGCCCCGACGGTCGCTCTGGACGAGATCTTCCGCACGTTCGACCCCGCCACGCGCACTGCCTTCAAGCAGTGGATGGACCAGCAGGGGCAGGCGGTGAACGGCCGCGGCGCCGACCTGAACGACGCTCTGGGCAACCTCACGCCGTTCGTGCACGACGCGGGCCAGGTGCTGGCCATCCTCAACGAGCAGAGCGGCGACACGCGCCAGCTGGTGCGCGACACCGGCGTGGTCTTCCACGCGCTCACGCAGCGCGACGGCGAGCTGAGCCAGCTGATCACCAACTCCAACCGCGTGTTCCAGACCACGGCCGACCGCAACGCGGAGCTGCAGCAGACCTTCACCATCCTGCCGACCTTCCTCACCGAGGCGCGAGCCACCACCACACGGGTCACGCGCTTCGCCCAGAACACCAACCCGCTGATCACCCAGCTCCGGCCGGCGGCGCGCCAGCTCTCGCCAACGCTGATCCAGCTGCACGGCCTGGCTCCGGACGCGAAGGGCCTGTTCCGCGACCTCGGCCCGCTGATCACGGTCTCGCGGCGCGGCCTGCCGGCGCTGCGAGGCGTGCTGGACAACGCCAAGCCCCTGCTCGGGCAGCTCGACCCGTTCCTCGCCCAGCTCAACCCGGTGCTCGACTGGCTCGGGCTCTACAAGCACGAGATCGCGGCGTTCTTCCCGGAGGGCGCGGCCGCGGGGCAGGCCACAGACCGCCCGCCGGGATCCACCTTGCCGGTCCACTACCTGCGCACCGCGAACCCGATCAACCCCGAGAACCTGGCCGCGTACCCCAACCGGCCACTGTCGAACCGCTCGAACCCCTATGTGGAGCCGCTGGGCTACAAGAACTTCCCGCTCCACGTGTTCGGCAAGTACACGTGCACGAGCAACGCCATCCCCACGCTGGCGCCCCCGGCGGACATCCCGCCGGCCATCCTCGCCGCGCTGCCGCCGGACCTGCTGGGGCTCATCCAGCAGTTCGCGTTCTCGGGCGGAGTGCCGGCGCCGCCGTGCACCGAACAGCCGCCGAACGGGCGGTTCCTGAAGCAGGCCGGGAAGTACGCTCACGTGGTCAAGGCTCCCTGAGGGTCAGACGCTGCTGCGCGGGTCCTTGCTCCGGTAGAGCCTCCCGGTCCTCACTAGTCCTCGGCCGATGAGCCTGAGGCCCCTGCTCGTTCCCCTTTATTGCTGCTTTTTCGGCCTGCGGAGTCGTTCGGCCGGGAGTCTCCACCGTCGCTTCCCGCGACCATCGCCTCTGTGCTCGGCTAGGGCCGTGGCGTGGCTTCTGCGCTGCTCGCAACCTTGTCGGCGGCAAGCTGATCTGGTCCGGGGCACTTAGGCTGCTTCCGTGAGGCCGCTCGTTTATCAGGCTGGGGTGGTTCGGGTCTTGTTCTACGCCACCCTCGCTGTTTGGGTCGTGCGGGAGCTCGTGCTTCAGGTCAGGACGCCGGGTGGGGGGCGGGATCCCAGCTACTACGCGATGCTCGCCGGGCCGACCGCCGGGATCGGGCTGGCGTTCGCCCTTGCGTCGGTCCACGATCGGCTGCCGGGACCGCGATGGGCGCCCGCCGCGGTCGGGCTCGCGCTGATGTGGGTCGGCTTCGTCCTTCGGGCCTGGGCGATCCGCGCGCTGGGCCGGTTCTTCACCGTCACGGTCGGGGTGGAGGAGGGGCATGCCGTGGTCGACAGCGGCCCGTACCGCCACATCCGCCACCCGAGCTACACCGGCATGCTGCTCTTCTTCGTGGGGCTCGGGCTCGCGCTGGACAGCTGGCTGAGCCTGGCCGCCGCGACCGTCTTCCCCCTGGCGGGATTGGTCATCCGGATCGTGTACGAGGAGCGGCTGCTGCTGAGGGAGCTGGGCGAGCCCTACGCGACCTATACGAAGCGAACCAGCCGCCTGCTCCCCAAGATCTGGTGAGCGACGCCGTCAGCCGCGGCGATGGTCGCGGGAGGCGACGGTGGGGATCTCCCGGCTGAACGACTCCGCAGGGCCGGAACAGCAGCAATAAAGGGGGACGAGCAGCGGGTGGCGCGTCGGGCCCGAGGACTAGTGAAGTCGGGAGGGCCCCACCCGAGCGAGGACCCGCGCAGCAACCCTCCGTGCAAGCACGCGGGAAGCGGAGCCGGACGCCCCCACCGTCCCCTACCATGACCGGGTGCTGAGACGCTTGTTCGGGCGCTTCGGGGAGGGCGGCGCCCGTGAATGGTTCGACCGCGTCGGGCGGCTCGTCACCGCGCGCCCGCTCGCAACGGTCGCGGTGGTCGGCGCCCTGACGCTGATCGGGGTCGCCCTTGCCCTGCGGCTCGAGCCCAGCGCGTCCACGGACACCCTGGTCGGACGGTCCAGCAAGTCGTTCCAGGCCACCGAGGGATTCCGGAAGGAGTTCGGCGACGAGGCCGTCCTGGTCCTGGTGCAGGGCAAGCTCGAGAGCACCGTCCTCACCAGCGACCTGTCCCCGCTGATCGGACTCGAGGGCTGCCTGTCCGGCAACAAGCCGCGCGGCGCCTCGCTCAAGGGCTTCCCGCCCGAGTGCGCCCAGCTGGCTCGGGAGAAGCCGGCCAAGGTCGTGTACGGGCCGGGCACGTTCATCCAGACGGCCGTCGAGCAGATCCAGCAGGGCATCCAGGCGCAGCAGGCGTCGGCCGCCCAGCAGGGCAATGTCGCGGCGGCCTCGGCGCGCCTCCTGGCCAAGCAGCAGGGCATGCCGAAGGCACGCCAGGACGCGCTCGCCAAGGAGGCTCAGCAGATCGCGTACGCGAAGTTCGTCAGCAACGCGATCAGGATCGCGCTGCGCTACAACCTGACCAGCCTCCCCTCGCTCACCAACTCCGAGTTCATCTCGCAGCTGGTGTTCGACCCGAGCCGCGGGCTGGGGGTGCCCAAGGCGCGCTTCGCGTACCTCTTCCCGAGCAAGAACTCGGCGCTGATCCAGGTCCGGCTCAAGCCCAACTTGAGCGACTCGCAGCGCCGCCACGCCATCGCGCTGATGCGCGGCGCCATCAACTCGCCGAAGTTCAAGCTCCAGCACGGCCAGCACTACGTGGTCACGGGCATCCCGGTGGTCGTGGACGCGCTGGCCGCGGCCGTGCAGCGCTCGATCTTCGTGCTGCTGGGCGTCGCCCTCCTGGTCATGGCCGCCACGCTGGCGCTGGTCTTCAGGACCCGCATGCGACTGCTGCCGCTGGCCACCGCGCTGGTCGCGGCGGCGCTCACCTACGGGGCCATATCGCTGGCCGGCTACGACCTGACCATGGCGTCGATCGCGGCGCTGCCGGTGCTGATCGGCCTGGCGGTGGACTACGCGATCCAGCTCCAGGCGCGCTTCGACGAGGCCCGCTTCGACGAGGGGCGCTCGCCGGGCTCCGCCGCGCGCGCGGCCGCCGTGCGCGGCGGTCCCCTGGTGGCCGGCGCGGGGCTGGCCACCGCGGCGGGCTTCCTCGTGCTGCTGCTCTCGCCGGTGCCGATGGTGCACGGGTTCGCGGTCACGGTCATCGCCGGCATCGTGCTGGCGCTGGCCTGCGCGATGACGGCTGGGCTGGCCACCCTGGCGCGCTGGTCCCAGCGCGACCCCGGCGCGGCGGACGTGCCGCCCATCCTGCCCCGCGCTCGACTCCGGCT
>JAXDIC010000084.1:0-9577 GCA_034664185.1 Thermoleophilaceae bacterium | reverse complement strand
TCGACGGCGCGGTCGAAGCGCTCCGACGGCTGCACCCAGCCCATGATCGCCACGTAGTGCGGCGGCTCGACCTGCTGGAGAAGGGCCTTGAGCCCCTCGTCGTCAGCGCCCGGCTCCTCCGGCAGGTGACCCTCCCGCTCCCACTGCTCGAGCACCTTGGCCGTGTTGTCCTTCGCCTCCTGGACGTTGGGCTGGTCGAACGGGTTGATGCCCAGCACCCAGCCCGACACCGCGGTCGCGAACTCGGCGAAGAAGAAGATGCGACCCAGGTCCTCCGGCCCCTCGACGTCCAGCGTGAAGGTGGGGTGCCCCGCCTTGGCCAGCTCGGCCATCTCGGACGCGAAGCCGGCGTCGGGGGCGTCCTTCTGCTGGAGGTGGACGAACACGCGGTCGTCGCCGTACACGTCCGGGGAGCCGATTGGCTCGCCCGCGACCGGCAGGATGCCGCGGCCCTCCTTGCCGGTGGACTCGGCGATCAGCTGCTCCACCCACAGCCCGAAGCTGCCGATCGGCTCGGCCACGGCGAAGGTGAGCTTGTCGCGCCGGTGCAGCGCCAGCTCGCCCATGGCCACGCCCAGCCACAGCCCCGAGTTGCTGGACGACGAGTCGTAGTGCTGGCACGCCTGCTCGGCCACCTGCGCGCGCTCGAGCATGGCGGCCACGTCGACGCCCATCAGCGCCGCCGGGACCATCCCGAAGTAGGACAGCGCCGAGTAGCGGCCGCCGATGTCGAGGTCGTTCAGGAACGTGTGCAGGAAGCCGTGCTCGCCGGCCAGGTCCACCAGCGAGCTGCCCGGATCGGTGATGGCCACGAAGTGGCTGCCCGCGGCGTCGTCCCCCAGCGCCTCCTTCACGCGCGCGTGGAAGTACCGGAACAGCGACAGCGTCTCGATCGTGCCGCCGGACTTGGTCGACACCAGGAACAGCGTCTTGTCCAGGTCGACCGCCTTCTCCACCGCAAGGATCGCGCCGGGGTCGGTGGAGTCGAGCACGTGGAGGGTGAGGGCGTCGGGGAACTTGCCGAAGCTCTGGCGGAACACCTCGGGCGCCAGGCTCGACCCGCCCATGCCCAGCAGCACGGCATCGGTCAGCCCGTCGTCGCGGCAGGCGCGCGCGAACTCCTTCAGCTCGTCGGCGCGCTCCAGCATCTGGTCGGCCACGGTCAGCCAGCCCAGCCGGTTGCCGATCTCCGGGCCCGGGCCGCCCCAGAGCGTCTCGTCGTGCTTCCAGACCCGCCGCGCCACGTCCTCCTCGGCGGCCTTCTTGACGCGCTCGGCGATGGCCGGCTCCAGGTCGTCCGGGATCAGCGACTCGATCGTCTCCGGCCGGCCGGTGACCACGGCCTCGCGCTTGCTCTCCACGCCGGCGATCAGCTTGTCCATCGCGTCCTCGAACAGCTTCACGCCGTCGCGCAGCAGCTTGTCCGTGACGTCCGCCATGTCGACGCCGGCGGCGGCCAGGGCGCCCAGCGCCCGCTCGACGTCGGCGGGCGCGGCGTCGGCCGTGGCCCCTCCCACCTCGAGCTTCTCGCCGGAGGCCATCAGCGTGGGCATCGGCATGGTGTTGACCGTGTCGGGGGCCACGAGGCCGTCGATGTACATCGTTTCGGAGTAGTGCGGGTTCTTCACGCCGGTGGACGCCCACAGGGGCCGCTGCACCGGCGCGCCGGCGTCGCGCAGCTCGGCGAAGCGGTCGCCGCGGAAGATCTCCTTGAAGCGCACGTAGGCCGCGCGCGCGTTCCACAGCCCGGCCGTGCCCAGCAGGTCCTCGTGGCCGCCGACCTGCTCGAGGCGCTTGTCCACCTCGCTGTCCACGCGCGAGACGAAGAAGCTGGCAACCGAGTGCACGCTGTCGATCGACTCGCCCGCCTCGCGGCGGCGCTCCAGGCCGCGGATGTAGGACTCCGCCACCTTCTCGTACGCCTCGACCGCGAACAGCAGCGTGACGTTGATGTTGATGCCCTCGAAGATCGCCTGCTCGATCGGCTCGACGCCCTCCGGGGTGCCCGGGATCTTGATCATCACGTTGGGGCGGTCCACGCGCTTCCAGTAGTCGCGCGCCTGCTCCAGCGTCACGTCGGCGTCGTGGGCGGCCGCCGGGGACACCTCGAGCGACACGTAGCCGTCGTAGCCGCCCGTCTCGTCGTAAACCGGGCGCAGCACGTCGGCCGCCAGCTGAACGTCCTTGATGGCGATCTCGTCGTAGATGCCGCGCGCGTCCAGGCCCTGCTCGGCCAGCTCCACCAGCTCGTCGTCGTAGTCCGAGCTGCCCAGGATCGCCTTCTCGAAGATCGCCGGGTTGGACGTGACCCCGCGCAGGCAGTACTCGTCCACCAGCCGCTGAAGCTCACCCCCCTCGATCAGGCTGCGCCTGATCTGGTCCAGCCAGACACTCGTGCCTGCCGCGGTGAGCGCCGCGAGCCGCTCGTTCACACCAACAGTGACGCTCATCGCATCTCCTCTCTCAATCCTCTCTCACGCGCTTCGCGCGCCGGCGCGGTCCATCACGGACCGGCCGAGCTCGACCAGCTTCTCCGAAGTTATGCCGAAGTGCTCGTACACGTCCTTGGCGGGACCGGACTCGCCGAACGTGGTCATGCCCAGGAAGGCGCCGTCGGGGCCCGTCCACCGATCCCAGCCGAAGGGGCTTGCCGCCTCCACCGCCACCCGGGCGCGCACCGACGGCGGCAGCACCTCGTCGCGGTAGGACTCGTCGGCCTCGGTGAAGGTGTCCATGCACGGCATCGACACGACGCGCACCGCCACCCCGTCGGCCTCCAGCCGCTCGGCGGCCTCCACGCACAGCGAGACCTCCGAGCCGGTCCCGATCAGGATCACGTCCGGGTCGCCGTCGCCCGAGTCGCTCAGCACATAGGCGCCGCGCTCGATCGCGTCGTCCGGAACCGAGTCCGGGTCGAGCACGGGCAGGTCCTGGCGCGAGAGGGCGAACGCGGTGGGCGCCTCCGTCGAGCGGAGCGCGAAGCGCCAGCCCAGCGCGGTCTCGTTGGCGTCGGCCGGCCGAACCACGTTGAGCCGCGGTATGGCCCGCAGGGCGGCCAGGTGCTCGACCGGCTGGTGGGTGGGCCCGTCCTGTCCCAGCCCGATCGAGTCGTGCGTCCAGACCCAGATGGCCGGGAGCTTCATCAGGGCCGACAGCCGCACCGCTCCGCGCATGTAGTCGGAGAAGGTCAGGAAGGTCGCGCCGAAGGCGCGCAGCCCCTGGATGCAGAGCCCGTTGACGATCGCGCCCATGCCGTGCTCGCGCACGCCGAAGCGGAGGTTGCGGCCGCTGTAGTCGCCCCTCTTGACGTCGCCGCCGCCCTCGATGTCGGTGTTGGTCGAGCTGGCCAGGTCGGCTGAGCCGCCGACCAGCTGCGGGATCCGCTTGGCAGCCCACTGGATCGCCTCGCCCGACGCCTTGCGCGTGGCCATGCCCTTGGGGTCGGCGTCGAAGCGCGGCAGGTCCTGGTCGAAGCCCTCGGGCATCTCGCCCGCCTGGATGGCCTCGAACAGCGCCGCCTCGTCCGCGTTGGCCTCGCGGAACGCGGCGAAGCGCTCGTCCCACTCCGCCTCCAGCTCGCTGCCGCGGCCGCAGGCCTCGCGGAAGTGCTCCAGGGCCTCGTCGGGGACGTAGAAGTCCTTGTCCGGGTCCCAGCCGAGGTTCTCCTTGGCCAGGCGGACCTCCTCCTCGCCCAGGGGCGAGCCGTGGGCCTTGGTCGTGTCCTGCTTGTTGGGGCTGCCGTAGCCGATGTGGGTGCGGATGAGGATCAGCGACGGCCGGTCGTCCACCTCCATCGCCGCGCGCGTGGCCTGCTCGATCTCCTCCGGATCGTTGGTCTCCCCGAGGTTGTGCACGTGCCAGCCGTAGGCCTCGTAGCGCATGGCCACGTCCTCCGACATCACGACGTCCACCTTGCTGGCCAGCTGGATCTTGTTGTCGTCGTAGAAGGCGATCAGCCTGCCCAGCCCGAGGTGACCGGCCAGCGAGGACGCCTCGGACGCCACGCCCTCCTGCATGTCGCCGTCGCTGGCGATCGTGAACGTGTGGTGGCCCACGATGTCGTCGCCGAACCGCGCCGCCAGCATCCGCTCGCCCAGCGCCATGCCGACGGCGTTGGAGATGCCCTGGCCCAGCGGGCCGGTGGTCACCTCGATGCCGGGGGAGTACTTGCGCTCGGGGTGGCCGGCGGTGGGCGAGCCCACCTGCCTGAAGTTCTTGATGTCGTCGAGCGTCATCGGGTAGCCGGTCAGGTAGAGCATCGAGTAGAGGAGCATCGACGCGTGGCCCGCCGAGAGCACGAAGCGGTCGCGGCCGGGCCAGTCGGCGTTGGCCGGGTTGTGGCGCATGACCCGCGTGTAGAGCACGTACGCCAGCGGCGCGAGGCCCATCGGCGCTCCCGGGTGGCCCGAGTTGGCCCGCTGGACCGCGTCCATCGACAGCGTCCTGATCGTGTTGATGCAGAGCTCGTCGAGCGCCTTCGTGTCGGTTGCCGTCGTGCTCATCCAACCTCCTCCCTGGCCGTGAGTCCTGGAGTATCCCCGCTATGGCCAAGCTCCTGGGCCGCGAGCAGCCCGGCGCCGATCACTCCCGAGTCGTTCCCCGCCCGCGCGACCGAGATCCGGACCCGCTCCGCCAGTGCCGGCAGGGCCCGGCCGCGGGCCTCGCGCTCCGCCACGGAGATGAAGAGGTCGGCCGCACCTGACAGGCCGCCGCCGACCACGAAGTGCTCCGGCTCGAAGGCGTTGATGAAGCCCGCGATGCCCACCCCGAGCCAGCGCCCGAGGGCCTCGAGCAGCCCGCGGGCGTCCTCGTCGCCCTGCTGGGCCGCCTCCACCACCTCCCTGCCCTTCACCCGGCCGCCGCGGTCGGCGGCCAGCTGCCCCAGCCACGAGGTCGGGCGCTCGGCGGCCAGGGCGCTTGCCTCGCGCTCCAGCGCCGTGCCGCTGCAGAGCGCCTCCAGGCAGCCGCGGTTCGGACAGGCGCCCGGGCACTCCGGGCCGTTGGCGTCCACGGCCACGTGACCCAGCTCGGCCCCCAGTCCGCTGGCTCCGCGGAAGATCCGCCCGTCGATCACGACGCCGCCGCCGACGCCCGTGCCCAGCGTGAGCATCACCAGGTGCCGCGCGGGGCCGTCGTCCACGAACTGCGCCTCGGCCAGCGCGGCGCAGTTGGCGTCGTTGTCGATGACCACGCGCGTGCCCAGGCGCGAGCCCAGCTCGTCGCGGAGGGGCACGCCGGCCAGCGGGATGTTCACGCTCGACACGACCGTCCCGCTCGCGAAGTCGATCTGCGACGGCAGCCCCACGCCGACCGCTTCCGCGGGCCCGGACCGCTCCGTCACCTCGCGCACAGCGGCCTCGATCCCGTCGAGCAGGGCCGCGCCGCTGGTCAGGTCGGTGGGGCGCTGGGTCAGCTCGTGCGCCTGCGCGCCGGCGACCCGTCCGGCGGCCACCTTGGTCCCGCCCACGTCCACGCCGACCACCGCTGGCTCAGCGTGGCCCTGCACGCCTGGCGCTCCTCCCCCTCGAGAGCATCGGCTGAAAGCTACCGCCGGAGCGGGTTCGGCGTGGTCGCGCGCGGGGCGATGTGCTAGAACCGGCGCTCGATGGACAGGCGGCTGGCCAACAAGAACCTGCGGACGGGCCTGATCGCCGGCGCGATCTGCTTCCTCGTGTTCGGCGCGGCGTTCTTCGTGGCGTCGGTCTACTAGGGATGGCCGACTCCGCCGACGGCGGCAACGGCGGCCTGCCGCCGCCCGCCGAGCAGATCCACCTCCCCGAGCCCTCGTACCTGCCGGTGACCCTCGCCCTGGGGATCACGCTGGCCATCGTGGGCGTCGTCCTCTCGCCGATCCTCACGGTGCTCGGCCTGCTGCTCGCGGTCGTGGTAATCGTGCGCTGGATCCGCCAGACGCGCGAGGAGATGGCCGAGCTCCCGCGCGAGCTGAACGACTAGACGCGCGAACTCAGGCCTTGGCGCGCGCCGCCTCGACGTCGGTCGTGGCGCCGTCGCCGGTCCAGCAGCGCACGATGTCGCGCATCGAGAGGACGCCGACGGTCTCGCCGCCCTGGACGATCACGAGATGGCGGAAGCCGCCCCGGACCATCGCCTCAGCGGCCCGTTCGAGCGACCACTGAGGCTCGGCGAACGTGAGGTTCTCGGAGAGGTGGTCGCCCACGCGCTCGGTGTCCGGGCTCTGTCCCTCGGCGATCGAGTTGAGGATGTCGCGCTCCGTGATGATGCCCGGGCCGGGCTGCTCGGGATCGAGCACGACGGCCGCCCCCACGCCACGACGGGCCATGTTCCTGGCGGCCTCGCGGATGGTGTGATCCGGTCCGACCGTCAGGACGACCGAGCTCATCCCGTCGCATACCTGCATGCCTCTACCCCCCTCATGTGCCGATTGCCGCAAAGACTAACGCAGGCCGATCTTCCGGTGTACCACGGGGATCGCCCGCACGAATTAGCCCGAGCGGCCAATTCGAGCGTTGCTGCGCCGAACCGACGGTGACGCGAGCGTCATTGCGCCAGCACCGCGAGGTTTATGGCCGCTCACGCAGCAGCTTCCTAACCTCGTTGGTGATCCGGCGTTGTAGCCGGGTACGTAGGGCTCGCGAATGGCAATCCGAAACGGCACAGTCAACAGACGGCGCACCCTCTACGAGGAGGCTGTCGAGATCATCGAGCGCGAGTACGCGACCGACCTCGAGCTGGACAGCGTCGCCCGCCGTCTGGCCACGTCGCGCAGGCAGCTCCAGCGCGCGTTCGCCGAGGCGGGCCGCACCAGCTTCCGCACGCAGCTCGCCGAGGTGCGCATGCGCCGAGCGCTGGACCTGCTGCGCGAGGGCTCGCTCCCGGTCCGGGAGGTGGCCGGGCGCGTGGGCTACCGGCAGGCCGCGCAGTTCGCCAAGACCTTCCGCCGCCATCACGGCAGGCCGCCATCCAGCTTCCGGCGCGAGAGCCGCTCCCTGGGGGAACGACCCCCTGGCGACTCCGCTCCGGGCGACTCGTCCCGCGGCGACGGCCACGTGGACGGGCGGGGCGCCGCTCTGCGTTACTCGCCAGCATCGGCTTGAGGCGCTCCGCCTCCTAGCGCCTATAAACTCGCGCGCCGTGCGCGCCCGCCGAACGATCGCCCATGCCTAAGAGTCCGCTCGCGCGGATGGCCATCTACGGCGCGGTCGCGTCGGCCATCCTGCTCGCAATCTCGCTGTCGATCGACTGGTTCCCCAAGTCCGGGTCCGCCACCTCGGACGACATCGACACCCTGTACGACGTCCTCCTGATCGTCTCGGTCCCGATCTTCGTGCTCGTGATGACCGTCGCGATCTACAGCGTGGTCAAGTTCCGGGCGCGGCCGGGCGACATGGGCGATGGCGAGCCGATCCACGGCAACGCCCGCCTGGAGGTGGTCTGGGTGGTCATCCCGTTCCTCCTGGTGGCCGGGCTGGCGGCCTACGCCTGGATCACGCTCCACAACATCGAGAAGAAGAAGAAGGGCGAGATGGTGGTGCACGTCATCGCCCAGCAGTTCGCCTGGAGCTACCGCTACGCCGGGCCGGGCGGCAAGCAGATCACGTCCGATGTGCTCTACCTGCCGGTCAAGAAGCCGGTCAAGTTCGAGATCCAGAGCAAGGACGTGATCCACTCGTTCTGGGTCCCCGACTTCCGGCTGAAGAGCGACGCCGTGCCGGGCCTGACCACCACCTGGCGGACCACGCCCACCGCGCTCGGGATCCACGACGTGGTGTGCACCGAGCTGTGCGGCGCCGGCCACTCCCTGATGCGCAGCACGGTCCGCGTGGTCAGCGACGGGGCGTTCACGGCCTGGCTCTCCAAGCAGGCGGGCAGCGCCACGGCCAGCACCGGAGGCGGCGCCCCGAGCCCGGGCGGCGCGGGAGCGGCCAAGCCCGGCGCGGCGGCGGCCGACGGCAAGCAGGTGTTCGCCGCCAACGGCTGCAGCGGCTGCCACACCCTGGCCGCCGCCGGGGCCACCGGCAAGGTGGGACCCGACCTCGACAGCGTGGTCGCGGACGCCAAGAAGTACTTCAAGGCGGGTCCGCCGGCCGCCTACATCAAGCAGTCGATCGTGAATCCCAACGCGTTCGTCGTGCCGGGGTTCCCGAAGGGTACGATGCCCCAGACCTTCCAACAGCAGCTGTCCCCCCAGCAGCTCGACGCGCTCGTCCAGTTCCTGCTCAAGTCCGGAGGTAAAGCCAAGTGACGATCGCCGCCAGACTCCGAGCGCCCGGGTGGTACCGGGCCGCGCTGTCAGTGCCCATCGGCATCGCCGTGGGCTTCGGCATCGACGTCGGCGTCCGCGCGCTGTACGGCTGGCACCCGCTGATCAAGACCGACCCGATCGTCACGGTCTGCCTGATCTCCGTGCCGCTGGCATTCCTGGTGGGCATCGGCTGCTTCGACTACTGGTTCCGCTGGGCGTCCGGCGCCCCGACGATTCCCGAGGACCACTCCGGCCACGGCGCCCGCGGCTGGCGCGACTACTTCCGGGTCAACACCGACCACAAGGTCATCGGCCTCCAGTACATCTGCACCACCTTCTTCTTCTTCATCATCGGCGGCGTCATGGCCATGCTCATGCGCGCCGAGCTGGCCTCGCCCGGCACGCAGTTCGTGTCGCCCAACACCTTCAACGGGCTGTTCTCGGTGCACGCCTCGCTGATGATCTTCCTGTTCATCATCCCGGTGTTCGCCGGCATCGCCAACTACGTGCTGCCGCTGATGATCGGCGCCCCGGACATGGCGTTCCCGCGGCTCAACGCGCTGTCGTTCTGGATGCTGCCGATGGCCGGCCTGATCATGATCGCCAGCTTCTTCGCCCCGGGCGGCGCCTTCGCCACCGGCTGGACCTCGTACGCGCCTCTCTCCGACCACCAGCAGCTCGGGCAGACGTTCTTCAACATCGCGGTGCAGTTCGCCGGCGCGTCGTCCATCGCCACCGCCCTCAACTTCCTGGTCACGATCATCACGATGCGCGCCCCGGGCATGACGTTCTGGCGGATGCCGCTGCTCGCGTGGGCCAACTTCACCACCTCGCTGCTCGTGGTGATCGCGACGCCGTTCATCGCCGGATCGCAGTTCTTCGTGCTGTTCGACCGCGCGCTGGGCACGCACTTCTTCGACCCCTCGCACGGGGGCGACGTGCTGATGTACCAGCACGTCTTCTGGTTCTACTCCCACCCGGCGGTCTACATCATGATGCTGCCGGGCTTCGGGATAGTCAGCGAGGTGATATCGACGCACGCCCGAAAACCGATCTTCGGCTATCGGATGATGGCGTTCTCGCTGATGGCGATCGTGCTGCTCGGCTTCACGGTCTGGGCGCACCACATGTTCGTGAGCGGCATGTTCCCGTGGATGCGCGTGCCGATGATGATCACGACGATGCTGATCGCGGTGCCAACCGGCATCAAGATCTTCTCCTGGCTCGCGACGCTGTGGAGAGGCGTGATCCACCTGAGAACGCCGATGCTGTTCGCACTCGGCTTCATCACGATGTTCACCCTGGGCGGGATCAGCGGGATCATGCTCGCCGTCATCCCGGTGGACATCCACG
>JAXDIC010000119.1:0-4758 GCA_034664185.1 Thermoleophilaceae bacterium | reverse complement strand
TCACCGGTCCAGAGAGAAGCCCAGGCCGCGGACGGTGTGGATCAGCGGCGGCTCGCCCAGCTTCCGCCGGAGGTCCGCGAACGCGAGGCTCTCGGCGGGCGCCCGTCCGCGCCGCTCGATGGCGCGGATGCGCGCGACCAGCTCCTCCGGGGCGAACGGCTTGACGAGGTAGTCGTCGGCGCCGGCCTCGAGTCCGGCGACTCGGTCGGCCACGGCGTCGCGCGCCGTGACCATCAGGATCGCGGTGCTGGCCCCCTTTTCGCGGAGTCGGCGGCAGACCGCCATGCCGTCGAGCCCCGGCAGACCGAGGTCGAGCAGGACGACGTCCGGCACCGAGCGCTCCGCGGCGGCCAGGGCGCTTCCCCCGTCGGCGACGGCGCGCACCTGGAAGCCCTCGGCAGCCAGCGACCGCTCGAGCATCCGGCGCACGGGTGCGTCGTCCTCGACGATCAGCACCTCCTTGCTCATGCGCGGGCCCCGGACCGGCTCAGCCGCCGGCCACGTCGCGCCGGAGGAACACCAGGTACGCCCCCACGAGCGCCGGCACCGCGTACAGCGGGCACACCCAGGCGGCGTGCGCGATCGGGCTCCAGTCGACGGGATCGCGCAGCAGCCCCTCCCAGGCATCGAACTGGTTGCTCAGGAGGTAGGGCTTGGTGCCCCCGAGCCCGGGCAGCACGCCGATCAGCTGCATCAGCAGCGAGAACATCAGCGTGCCGACCACAGCGGCGGCGCTGTTCCTCGTGACCGTGGAGAGCAGGACGCCTATGCACGCGATCGCCAGGATCGGCATGAGGTAAACGAGCAGGCTGGCGCCGATCAGCCCCAGCGCGCTGCCCGCCGAGACCTTCGTGCCCGACAGCGTGGTGAGCGGGTTGAAGCCGGACACGATGCTGCCCGCCACCACCCCCACCGCCCCGGCGACGAAGATCGCGACGACCGCATAGGTGGCTGCCGCCAGCACCTTGCCGGCGAAGATCCGCCCGCGGTCCAGGGAGCGCGTGAGGATGGTCTTGAGGGTGCCGTTGTGGTCCTCCGCGGCGACGATGTCGCCCGCCACGAGCGCGGTGATCAGCGGGAACATCCAGACCGACCCGAACAGCAGGATCACGAGCGGGATTGCGAGTCCCGTCTGGTGGATGTAGCGGCCGAACGCGACCTCGTCGGGGTGCCCGTTGCGGAGGCTGACCGCGACCGCGAAGAGGATCGGCACCACCAGCGCCGCGCCGAGTCCGAGGTAGGTGCGCTTCTGGAAGCGGAGCTTGCGCAGCTCCCAGCGGTACACCGTGAGGACGCCGGGAGTCACCGCGCCTCACCAACCGCCGCGGCGCTGGGGGCCGGCGATCCGTCGCCCGTCGCGGCCCCGTCCGCCCCCTCCGTCAGCCGGAAGAACAGCTCCTCGAGCGACGCGGCCTCGGGCACCAGCTCGACAAGCGCCAGGCCGGCCTCCACCAGCGCGACCGAGAGCTGGGCCACGACCTGCTCGGCCGCGGTGAAGCGCACTCCGCCGGTGGTGGCCCGCGCGTCGCTGACCCCCGGCTGGGCGGCGCACACCTGGAGCGCGCGCTGGTCGTCGGTGGTGCGCACGCGGTAGCCGCCCACGCCCGTGCGCTTGAGCTCGGCGATGGCGCCCTCGTACACGACGCTGCCGCTGCGGATGATCGCCACGCGGTCGCACACCTCCTCGACCTCCCCCAGCAGGTGGCTGGACAGGACGACGGTCATGCCGCTGTCGGCCAGCCGCCGAACGAGCGCGCGCATGTCGCGCATGCCCGCGGGATCGAGCCCCGTGGTGGGCTCGTCCAGAAGCAGGAGCCGCGGCGCCCGCAGCAGCGCGGCGGCGATCCCGAGCCGCTGGCGCATCCCATGGGAGTAGCCGCGCACCTTGTCCTTCGCTCGATCCGCCAGCTCGACCACTTCGAGGACCTCGTCGATGCGGCCGGCGGCCCCGCCGCCGTCGAACGCCGCCAGCAGCTCGAGGTTGCGACGACCGGTGAGATACGGATAGAAGCGTGGCTCCTCCACGAAGCCGGCCACGCCCTCGAGCGCGCTGACGCCCGCCTGCGGATCGCGCCCGAACAGCCGGACGGTGCCCGCCGTCGGCCGGATCAGGCCGAGCATCATCCGCAGCGACGTCGTCTTTCCGGCGCCGTTGGGCCCCAGGTATCCGTACACGTCGCCCTCGTCGACCGTCAGGTCGACGCCGTCGACCGCGACCAGCTCTCCGTAGTGCTTGGCGAGGCCGCGGACCTCGAGCGGCGCCCCGGCCATCCGATCAGAGACCGCGGGCGGCGGCCTCGGCGGCGGCGGGCGGGACCGACCCGAGCACGGTGTAGCTCACGCCGCCGCGCTCGAAGCGGATCACGGTGCCGAGCGCGGTGTCGAGCTCCTGGCCTGTGGCCCCGTTGATCGAGACCTTCGGCAGCTCGAGCCGTCCCAGCGGTCCGCTCTTGTCGGGACCGTTGGCGCCGCCCGCCTTCGCCGTCTGCTCGAGCACGACGATGCCGCCGAGGTTGCGGCCGTAGGTGACGGCCGCGGTGGGGTTGTCACCGTTCTTGCCTCCGAGCAGACGCACCTCCTGCCGCGGGAGCCCCGCGAGCGACGAGGGAGCGGCCAGCTTGAAGTGCACCGCCTTCTGCACGGCCGCGAGCCCGGCCGTCGGCTTGCCCTTCTTGTGCGCGCCGGTATCGCCCTTGGCGGGCGACAGGTCCACGGTCTTGGCGCCGGCTGGCGGGGACACGGCCAGGGTGCTCTTCGCCACCGGACCGAACGAGATGTCGGTGGCCTTCAGCTCGAGCACCGGGGCGGACTGCCCCTGCGCGTAGACGGCCGCCCGCAGTGGCACGCCGCGCGCGGCGTCCCATGCGAGCGCGGCCGCGCCCAGGAGGCCGCCGTCGTGCTTCGGCGAGAGGCGGACGGTGTAGGCGGGCTTGCCCGCGAGGTTGCCGGGCGTCGCGCCGGAGACGATCGCGTGCTTGCCGAGCTGCGCCAGATCCGACTGGACGCGGGCCAGGGTGGGCTTCTGCTCCGGCTTCTCCTTCCCGGCCGTTCCCTTGCGCCCCTGGGGCAGCTGTCCCTTGTAGACCGTGTTGGACGACGCGTCGTAGACCCAGAAGTCCTTGCCGTCGGAGACGACCTGCGCGTCGGCGCCGTTGCTCGACTGGAGCTCCAGCCGGAAGCGACCGTCGGCGGCGGCCCACAGGCGGCCCGTGGCGCCGGAGAGGATCGGGTCGGAGCCCTGGATGCTGGCGGAGTCGATGAGGTGGTTGGTGAACTTGATGCGCGCGGTGACCCCGACCGGAGTGGGCGCATTGAGAGCATCTCGAACCGCGACGGGCAGTGCCTTGGCGGGCGGCTTGGGACCGCCCGACCCGGCCGCGATGGCCAGGGCCGTGCCGCCGGCCGCCACCGCCACCACGGCGGCGCACAGCAGGATCAGGTGCTTGGTCGAGACTCGCCGTAGGAACGCCATTCCGCAACCTCCTGTGGACGACACCCAGGGTAGGCCGTTTGTCTGAAGGAACCCTGACGGTTTGGGCGGGCCGGCGGGCGGACGGACCGAGGCGCTGGAAGATGGCTACCGTGCCCTCGAGCAGGCAATGGCACGACTCGGCACGAAATCGGAGCCCGCGACGACGGGCGCTGGAGCCCCGCGAGCGCCGGGCTCCGCGATCAGGCTGCGCGGGTTCGTCAAGCGGTTCGGGTCGATCACCGCGGTCGCCGGCCTCGATCTCGACGTCCCGTTCGGAACCTGCGTCGGCCTGCTCGGCCCCAACGGCGCCGGCAAGTCGACGACGATGAAGGCGCTCACCGCGCAGGTCATCCCCGACGAGGGCCAGCTCGAGGTGATGGGGTACCAGCTGCCCGGGGACTCGAAGCAGGCGCGTGCGGAGATGGGCGTGGTGCCCCAGCTCGACAACCTCGACGTGTCGCTCACGGTCGAGCAGAACCTGCTGGTCTTCGCGCACCTCTACCGCGTGCCGGCGGGCGAGCGCAAGGAGGCGATCGAGCGCGCACTGGTCATGGCCAACCTGGTCGATCGCCGTGGCTCCAAGGTCGACGAGCTGAGCGGCGGCATGCGCCGCCGGCTGCTGGTCGCTCGCGCCCTGCTGCACCAGCCGCAGCTCCTGCTGCTCGACGAGCCGACCGTCGGCCTGGACCCGCAGGTGCGCCAGGAGCTGTGGGCGCTGATCGACCGGCTGCGCTCGGAGGGCGTCTCGATCCTGATGAGCACGCACTACATCGAGGAGGCCGAGCGCCTCTGTGACACCGTCACGATCATGTCCCACGGCAAGGCGGTCGCCGTGGGTGCGCCGCAGGCCCTGATCCGCCAGCACGCGGGCTCCGAGGCGCTGGAGGTCTACGGGTCGCCGGCGCGGCTGACCGAGGTCGAGGCGGACGCGCGCCAGCGCGGATGGAGCACGCGGCGTACCGGCACGTCGGTTTCGATCCTGCACGTCAACGGCGCGACCGACATCGACGGGGAGCGCCGGGTGACCAACCTCGAGGACGTGTTCGTGCTGCTGACCGGCGAGGAGATCGCCTGATGGCGGCCGCCCGCCGCCTGCACCGCCTGGAGCGCGCCGCGCTTCAGGGCGTGATGGTCCGCGAGGTCGTCAACTACTCGTCGTTCTGGCGCTCGTCGACGTTCTCCTCGACGGTCGATCCGACGATCTACATGCTGGCGTTCGGGTTCGGCTTCGGGTCGCTGGTCAGCAAGGTGGCCGGCTACGACTACATCGACTTCGTCGGGACGGG
>JAXDIC010000115.1:0-9573 GCA_034664185.1 Thermoleophilaceae bacterium | reverse complement strand
CGCGGATGTCCTTCATCGCACGCGCGAGGCGCGCGACGCGCGCGAGCGAGCCGAGCGCGAACTGGTGGCGGCACGTGCCGAGCTGCGCGCCGCGGCCGAGGCCGGCACGCTGCCCACCGAGCTGCGTCGAGAGGTCGACGAGCTGCTGCACGAGGAAGAGCCCGCGCACCAGCATCGCCGCTGGCGACCGTCGCCGTCCTGACGCCGCTCAGAGCGCCAGCACGTCCCTGATCCAGCCCGCGAGCTCAGCCAGGTAGCGCGGGTCCACGGAGTGCCCCATGGGCGTCTCGCGGTATAGGACCGCTGCCCCGGCCTCCTCCAGACGATCGCGGGCCTCCCTCCCCCACTCCACGCCGATGATCGGATCCTGGGTGCCATGACCGAGCGCCACCGGGTACCCGTCCAGGCCGTCGAGGTCGAGCTCGAACCCCTCCACCCTGGGCATGAACCCGCTGAGCGCGATCAGTCCGGCAGGACGCGGACGGCCGGCGCCAAGCCCCAGCGAGTACGCCATCACCGCCCCCTGCGAGAACCCTCCCAGCACGAGGCGATCCGTGCCCAGGCCGTGCTCGGCCAGCAGCGCGTCCAGCCACTCCGACGCCGTCGCGAGGGTCGTGCGGAACGTATCCGGGTCCGGATGGCCCACGCGGCGGGTGACGTACCAGTGTGCACCGCCCGGCGGCAGCGTCAGCGGGGCCCGCGGCGTGACGCCCAAGAGCCGGCGCTCGGGATCGAGCACCCCCATGACCGGCTCGAGGTCGTGCTCGCTGGTCCCGCGCCCGTGCAGCAGCACCAGAGCGCCCTCCGGCGCCCCGGCCGGGTCGCGGACCACGTGGTTGAGACCGTCGGCGGACACCGGGCAGACCTTAGAGGCTGCGATGCTGCCGCCGATGAGCGAGACCGACGTCGCCCGAGCGGCAGCCGCCGCCGCGGCCCTCGAGCGCATCGAGGAGGGAATGACCATCGGCCTGGGCTCCGGCCGGGCGGTGTGGAAGGTCATCGAGCTCGCCCGCCAGCGCTGGCCGGACGGCCCGCCGCTTCGCGCCGCGTTCGCGTCCGACCGTACGGCCGAGCTGGGGCGCGAGGCGGGCATCGAGGCCGTGGAGCTGGACGGCGACGCGCGCCTGGACCTGGCGATCGACGGCGCGGACGAGGTGGACCCCTCGCTCGGCCTGATCAAGGGAGGCGGTGCGGCGCTCCTGCGCGAGAAGCTGGTGGTGGTCGCGGCCGAGCGGTTCGTGGTGGTGGCCGAGACCTCCAAGCGCGTGGAGCGCCTGGGCCAGGGGTTCCGCCTGCCCGTGGAGGTGGTGCGGTTCGCTTGGCGCGACACCCGCCGCCGGCTGCTCGATCTGGTGCCGGAGGCGGAGCTTCGAACGACCGACGACGGGGCGCCGCTGCTCACCGACGAGGGCCATCACCTGCTGGACTGCCGGCTGCCAGCCGAGGGCGACCTCGCGCGGCTCGGCGAGGACCTCAAGGCCACCGTGGGGGTGGTCGAGCACGGGCTGTTCCTCGGGATGGCCGACGAGGCCCTGCTGGGCCGCCCCGACGGCGGCGTGGACGTGCTTCGGGCGGGCGGTTAGGTCACTAGGCCGCGACCCGCTCCAGCCCGGTCTCGCGGCAGCCCGCCTCGAGCTCGTCCAGGCCGAACGCCTCCACCGGACCGAGGGCGCCCGCGCCCTCCAGGCCGCGGGAGGCCGCCGTGGAAGCGCCCCAGGCAAGGATCCGGCCGGTGAAGTCGTAGCCGTTCACCCCGGCCACGCGGACCTCGGACAGCTGCCGGCCGCCGTCGTCGTACGCCATGGCGACGATGTATGCCCCGCTCTTGGCGCGCGTCTCGGCATCGGGCCCGCCGGTCGAGCCCTTCACGGCCCTCGACATGACGGCGTCCAGGGCCGCCTTCACTCCGGGCACGGTCGTGCCCAGCGCCAGCCCGGCAGACATCGCCTGGAGCGGCCGCGACAGCGGCCCGAACCAGCCGAGGTAGACGTCCACCTCGCGCAGGTCCGGATACAGGCGCGGCAGCGAGAAGTGCTCCGACGAGCCGACCGATATCGCCGGCCGCCGGCGGCCCTTCACGTCGAAGTTGGCCAGCCGCTTGCCGCCGCGCTCGGTCTGCAGCCGCCCGTCACGCCACCCGTACGCCGGCTCGAGCATCGCGCCGGCCGCCGACGCCTGCGTGCCGCCGCTCATGCCGCCGCTGGTGTCGCCGGTGTTGTAGTAGCCGATGGCGACGCGCACCGCCGACTCCCCGGCCTCGCGCAGCGCCAGCGCGCCGGCCAGGTTGCCCGGCACCCAGTCGTACCCGAAGGCGGTGACCATCCCGCAGCCGGCCGACTGCGCCCGCGGCCCGTACTCCTCGAAGACCTGGCGGATGAAGGGCGGCTCGCCCGTCGAGTCGAGGTAGTGCGCGCCGGCGGACACCGCCGCCTCGGCGGCCGGCTGTCCGTAGCGGGTGAACGGGCCGACGGTGGAGAGCATCACGTCGCCGCGCTCCACGAGCTCGCGCACGGACTCCGGCCGCGACACGTCGGCCACCGCTATCTCGAGCCCGCCCAGCGCGTCGCCCATCTCGCGCAGGCGCTGGACGTTGCGCGCGGCAAGCAGCGGTCGCTCGCCGCGCTCGACCAGCGCATCGGCCACCAGCCGCCCGGTGTAGCCCGTCGCGCCGAAGAGGACGATGCGGCCCGCCATGCCGCGGAGCCTATAGGTCGGTCATCTCCCGGCCGCTCGCGCCGGGGGCTCTACCGACGCGGGCCTAGGGAGCGGTCTCGCCCGCGGCCGGCGCCTGCAGCGCCCACTCGCTGAGCGCCTGCTGCTCGCGCTTCGCGGAGTCGTCGTCGGCCAGAGTGGCGGCGCTGGCGCTGCCGCCGAAGACCTCGAGCCACACGGTCGCCTTCTCCGGCGAGAGCGGGCGGCTGAAGAAGTACCCCTGCGCGTAGTCGCAGCCCAGCTCGCCGAGCTTGTTGAAGCTCTCCACGTCCTCCACGCCCTCGGCCACGACCTTGAGCCCCAGGTTGTGCCCCAGGTCGATCGTCGACTGCACGATCGTCGCGTTGCCCGGGTCCTCGCCCATCTTGAGCACGAACGACTTGTCGATCTTGATCGAGCTGACCGGCAGGCTCTGGAGGTAGGCGAGCGACGAGTAGCCGGTGCCGAAGTCGTCGACGGTCAGCGTCACGCCCATCTTGTTGAGGCGCGTGAGGATGGTCATCGCCCGGCGGTGGTCCGACATGATCGTCGACTCCGTGATCTCCAGCTCGAGCGATCCCGGGGGCAGCCGCCAGCTGGTCAACAGGCGCGCCAGGTCGTTGGGCAGGCGCAGGTCGATCAGGTTCTGCATCGAGAGGTTGACCGCCACGCTGACCTCGAGCCCGCGCGTGCGCCAGGCGTTGCACTGGCGAAGCGCCGAGTCCAGCAGGTACAGCGTCATCGGGCGCAGCAGGTTGGAGCGCTCGGCCAGCGGGATGAACTCGTCGGGCGAGAGCAGGCCGCGCTCGGGGTGGTGCCAGCGGGCCAGCGCCTCGACCCCCTGAGCCAGTCCGGTCTGAAGGTCGATCTTGGGCTGGTAGTAGAGGACCAGCTCGGTCTCGTCCATCGCGCGGCGCAGCTCGCCGATCAGCGCCAGGCGGCCGGCGTCGTGCCGGTGCTCGTGCTTGCGCGCGTCGTAGAACTCGTAGCCCGAGCGGTTCTCCTTGGCCATGTACATCGCCACGTCGGCGGCGCGCATGACGCTCTCCACCGTCACGCCATGCTCGGGGAAGATCGCGATGCCGATCGAGCCCTCGCACTGGAGCGCCAGGCCGCCGACCACGACGGGCTCCTCGAGCACCTTCAGCACGCGGCGCACGACCGGAACGATCGACTGGCGGTCGGGCACCTCCGGGAGCAGGATCGCGAACTCGTCGCCACCCAGCCGCGCGACCGTCTCGGTGTCGCGCAGCACGCTGTGCAGCCGCGAGCCGATCCGCTGGAGCAGCAGGTCGCCGTTGTGATGGCCAAGCGTGTCGTTGACGTCCTTGAAGCGGTCGAGGTCCATCAGCATCACGGCGCCCATCTTCTTGCGCCGCCCGACTCCCGCCATGGCGCGCTCGATGAGGCTCTGGAACATCGTCCGGTTGGGCAGGCCGGTGAGCCCGTCGGACAGCGCCTGCTCCTCCTTCTCGGCGGCCTGGCGGCGCAGCCGCTGCGACGCTCCGGCCACGACTCCCAGCAGGGTGCCCCACAGGAGCAGAAGACCGGCTACCAGCTTGATGTACAGCGTCCTGGTCTCACTCTCCACCTGCCGCGCGATGGGTCCGTAGGGCAGCCAGACCTCGATCGAGCCCGCGGGCGCCGAGGAGCTGCCCAGCCGCAGCGGGACGAACACCTGAAGGACGCGGCCCAGCGCGGCGTCGGTGTTGGCCGGGTCCTTGCTCAGGTCATTGACCTTCGACACGACCTTGCCGCTCACCGCGCCCTGTGCTTCCGGCGGCTCGCCGGCGCTGGCTCCGATCAGGCTGTGGTCGTCGGAGTAGACGATGGCTCCCGAGCGGTCGCGCAGCGAGACACGCACGACGTCGGTGCCGGAGCGCACATCGGCGATCGCGCGGTCGAGCCCGTCCTGCTCGGCGGCGGACAGGGCGCGTGAGACGTCGGAGTCGGATCGCAGCGGACGGCGGACGACCAGGTCGCCCACCACCCGGGCCCGGTCCTGCGCGCCGTCGATGGCGTGCGCGCGGGCGTGCGAGTGGATCGCCTGACCGAGGAAGACCCCGATCAGCACAACCGGCACGAGGCTGACCAGAGCGAACTCGATCAGCCAGCGGCGCTTCTCCTTGACGCTCGCGTCCACCGCTCAGGGTTCCGGCTAGTGGCCGCCGTTGCGGCTTCGGTGAGGACTGCGCTGCACCGGCAGCGCGTACTGCGACGGCGAGGTGAGCACGATCGGGTTCTGGATCTGGCGCAGCCGGCCGATCAGGTTGGTCCACTGCCCGGGCTTGAGCACGCTCTGGGCCTGGCCGCCGAGCTTCGTGCTGCCGCCGAACTTCGGCTGGAAGCCGACGTGGATGTGGTTCGCGTGATCCGCCATCGACATCGTGTTGCCGCCGAGCGACAGCAGCGAGATGATCTGGTGCGGGCGCATCGTGCCCTGGAGCGTCATCAGGCGGCGAACGCCCTGCTCGGTGATCCCGCCCTTGTCCTGGTGGCCCAGGATCGGGATCCCGTTGAGCGCCGAGATGTCGACGGCGTTGCCGGAGCTGTGCTCGGACACGTTGCCCGACGTGGTCAGCAGGTTGTGGCCGCTCTTCAGGCAGCTGACCGTCGGGTTGAGCCCGGACTCGGCCAGGAACTCGAGCACCGCCAGCACACGCCGGTCGATCTGGCCGGTGCGGATGTCGTCGCGGCCGCCCGGGTAGATCTTGACCCTGTTGTCAGCCAGGACGCGCTTCTCGAGCTGTGCCTTGGGCATGAGCAGGATCTGCCCGATCGAGAAGGTCGTGTCCTTCAGGACGTTCTTGCCGTTGGCGCGGTAGATCGCCGTCGACTCGAGCAGCTTCCAGCCGTCGAGGATCGGCTTGGGATCGATCTGCGGCGAGTGCTTGCCGGCCGGGCGGATGCCGAAGTTGACGTGCGCGGCGTGCTTCGGCACCGGGCGCCCCACGCGGCCGAGCAGCGTGCCGGTGATCACGCGCGCACCCGTCCGCAGCTTGCGCAGGGTGGAGTTGTGCGCGTTCAGTCCGAGGTTGGGCGTGAACAGGCCCGAGTGGGTCGAGAACCCGCCGCTCGCGGCCTGCTGGTCGAACATCTGCTCCAGGCCGCCGGTGGTCTTCGACTCCGGCCGCGACGGGTGGGCGAAGAGGCGTGGCTTGGTCACCAGGCGCGGGCTGCTGTGCGCCGCGATGGCATGCGCCTCGTTGCCCGTGGCCCCCGGGTTCTTCTTGGGCACCGGGTAGTAGCTCTCCACCGAGCCGAGGCCCGAGTAGGTGTACTGGTTGCCGTAGACGTCCTGGAGCACGAGGAAGCGGCCGAGCTTCTTGGTGGTCCCGATGTGCTTGACCTCGCCGTCATTGACCGCGATGACCGGCGCGCCGTCGGACGAGTAGATCTCGATCTGGTTGCGGCTGGCGTCCGAGGGGACCACGTGGGCGGCGTTCTGGCCGGGCTTGACCGTGCGGATCGCCTTGTGCGTGTTCAGGTTGTCGGCGTAGCTTGCGTGCGCGGCGACCGGGAAGCGGCCCTCGGTGAGGCCGGTGAGCGACCCGACCACGTCGACCGGGACGCCGGCGAGCAGCTTGGCGCGCAGGATGACCGAGTCCACGTACCAGCCGGCGTGGTTGTAGGCGAAGATCCCGCGCTTGATGTCCTTGTCGCCGCCGGCGGCCTTGAGGTAGCGGCCGGCCGCGAAGATGGCGTCGACGGGGTTGTAGGGATCGCGCTTGCCGTCGTGGTTGGCGTCCACTCCGTAGGTGCGCCACGTGCCGGGCATGAACTGCATCCAGCCCAGGGCACCTGCGGAGGACACGTTGAGGTTGCGCCCGTAGTCGGTCTCGATCTCGTTGATCGCCGCCAGGATCTCCCAGCGGATCCCGTACTGGATGCCGGCGGCCTGGTAGATGGGCAGCAGGAAGATCGGCACGCGGAACTTCTGGATCACGAAGTTGGGCACGCCCTGAGCGCCCGCGGAACCGGGAAGCGCGTCGAAGAAGCTGGGGTTGGAGCGCGCCGGCGAGCCGTCCTTGTTGCGGAGCGGCGCGGCGGGCGCCGCCGGGCGGGCGGGGGTGGCGTGCCGCGGTGCGCGGTGGTGGACCTTGTGGCCGCTGATCGCGTGCTGGTCGTGCGCCCGGTGACCGCTTCGGCTGTGGTGCTGCTTGTGGCCGTGGCCGCCGGTCGGGCCCTGGTGGCCGTTGCCGGTGGTCGGCGGGGTTCCGGTGGGGCCCGAGCCGGGCTGCGTGGCGGGAGCTCCCGCGGGGTCCGCGGACGGCGTGCCCGCCGGAGTGACCGGCGCGGCGGCGTGAAGGTCCTGGGGCGGGACCAGGCACGCGACGGGCCTGGGCGCGGCGGCCCCGGGGTCGCATGCGGTGGCGGCCAGGTCGACCTGGGGCTGGCGGACGATGTGCTCCTCCGAGCCGTCGGCGTGGCGGAGCCTGAGCATCGCGGCGTCGGCGAAGCCCCCGGAAGAGGTCATCGTGATCGCGACCAGCATCGCGGCGGCGGCGGCGCGGCGGCCGACCGTGACGCTGCGGCGACCGCGGACGCGGCGGCGCTGCGGCGCCTGCCACTGCGAGGGCTCGCCCAGCTCGATCCGGATCCCGGGCCCGGCCTCGAGCACCAGCGCGGTCTCGGGGTCCTCGAGCGCGGCCAGCGAGACGGCGAAGGCCGCGCGCCACAGCCAATCGTCGTCGTCCGCGCCCGGCTCGAGCACGGCGGAGGCCGGCAGCGGCTCATGGCGATGGATGGCCAGGCCGTCGTCAACCAGGAGCGCGGCCTCGACCAGAGGGCGAGCCAGCCGCGAGCGGTAGCGGCCCTCCAGGCGCAGGAGGGCCAGTTCGCGACCGCCCGGAATCTGCTCGAAGCGGTCTACCTCGAGCGAGGCAAAGTCAGGACGCAGTGGCTGGAGGGAATCGGCCATGGGGGTTCTGGTCGGCCCTGCCACGCAGTCGCGTGGGGCCGCCTGAGTCTCTTGTCGGCAGGGGCGCGGCGGCCCTTGACAGCCCGGATGCCGCAATCGGGCTGGGTTTCGCGCGCGCGGGAGCGCGCGAGGCCCACGCCGGACTAGAGCGATCCGCTGTCCACGACCGTGCCATGGGCCGCCCGCCGCTCCCCGGGCGGGCGCACGAGCAGCCGGATCTCGCGGGCGAAGCTCTGCGCCGCCGTGAGAAAGACCGCCTGGCGGAGCGTCACGCGCAGCGTGGCGACGGTGCTGGCGTGCGACGCGGCGCCGGCGCCCGCGCCGCCGACGCCCGGCCCCGAGTCGGCGGGGCGGGCCGCCAGCAGCTCGACGTCCTCCAGCGCCAGGTAGCTGCGCCCGCGGGCCTCACCGCGATCGGTTGTGACGAGCACGTCCACGCGCGCGCCCGGCCCAGCGGAGCCCAGATCCGCGCCAGCCGCCACCGCCACGTCGATCGCGCGCTGGCCGGCGCCGGGCGAGGACCCGCGGCCGGCGCCGGCGCCCTCGTCGAGCGTGGCCTCGGTCAGATAGCCGCCGGCCGCCAACGTCACCGCCAGCCGCCGCCCCGCGGCCGCCCCCACCGCGGCCAGCGAGTCCGGCGGCGCGTAGCGCTGTGGGATCTGGCGCACGGTCAGGAGCCGATCGAGCTGCGCCGGCCGCAGCCGCGCGCCGGCCTGCAGGTCGGCTCGCGACACGACGACCGGTACGAGCGGGCCCACGCCCGACTGCGCGCTGCGTGCGCGGTTCTCGACCTCCGACGCCGCCAGCCCGCCGCATGCCAGCGCCAGCGCCAGCAGCACGGCGGCGCGGCGGCGGCGCGCACGCCTCACTCGTCCCCCGGCAGGTCCAGCACCGCGGCCACCTGCCCCGCGCGAGCGCCCACTCGCAGTGCTCCCCCCGCCTGGCGACTGGCCCGCGCGGCGATGCGCAATCCGCGGCCGCGGCCGCCTGTGCGAGGCCGCCCCTCGGACGGGGCCCGGTTGGACACCTCGACCTTCACGGCCCCGCCCAGCCGGCGAGCGCGGATGCCGACCGGACCGGCCCCGTGCTCCACCGCGTTCGAGACGAGGTTGCCCAGCACTTGTGCCACCCGCCCGGCGTCGGTCCGGACCGGGGTCGACCCCGCCGCCCAGTCGACCTCGACCGCGCGGCCGCCGTGCGCGGGACGCCACGCCTCGGCGCAGGCGCAAACCAGCCGCTCCAGCGCCACCGGCGCGCTGGCGGTCCTCACCGCTCGACGGCCGACGCGCGCGGCGGTCAGGTCGTCCAGCGCCAGCCGGGCGCGCGCCAGCTCGCTGGCCAGCGCGTCGGCCAGCGGCGGCGCGGCGGTTGCCTCCGCCCGCGTGCCCAGGCCCAGCGCGAACGCTGTGATGGGCCCGCGCAGCTCGTGCTCCGCGTCGGCCACCAGGCGCAGGCGGCGGCGCAGCGCCAGCACGACCAGGCCAAGGACCCCGGCCATCGCCCAGCCCGTGGCCGCGGCGGCGGTCACGACGCTTCCGCCAGCCGGTAGCCCACGCCGCGCACGTTGACCACGTACCTCCGGCCGCCGGCGGCCAGCTTCCGCCGCAGGCGGCACGCGTGCGCGTCGACGGTGCGGGTGGCGCCCACCGACAGGTATCCCCACACGTCGCGCAGCAGCTCCGGCTTGGAGAACACCCTCGAAGGGTCCGACGCGAGCGCGTGCAGCAGGGCGAACTCCTTGGCAGACAGCCGCACCGGCTGGCCTGCCAGCCGCACCGACCGGGTGACCGGGTCCACCGTCAGCTCGCCGACCCGAACCACGCCTCGTCGCGGCTGGCCGGCGGCGCGGCGCAGCACGGAGCGGACCCGCGCCAGCAGCTCGCCATAGCTGAACGGCTTAGCGTCGTTGTTGGTCGCAGCCATTGGAGCCCCGATTCCGCTGGCGAAACCCAGCTACCCCG
>JAXDIC010000050.1:0-2692 GCA_034664185.1 Thermoleophilaceae bacterium | reverse complement strand
GTCACCGCGCGCGGCCTGGGGCACAGCGCGGGGGCCACCCAGCCGTACGCGGAACCGGATCCGGCCGCCACCGCGCCGGACGGGGCGTACGCCACCGTGGGCACGCTCGAGACCGTCAAGGTGCCGAACCAGTCGACCCTCAAGCGCTACACGGCGGACGTGAACGGGTACCTGCGCACACGCACCCCCACCGGCGGCGCGGGCAACCCGATCGTGGCCGGCCGCTCCGGCCCGATCAAGCACGTCATCTACATCACGCGGGAGAACAAGACCTATGACGCGGATCTGGGCGACCTGCACCCGGGCCCGGGTACGTCGCTGGCGGTATTCGGTCAGACGGTGACGCCCAACCTGCACGCCCTCGAGCGCGGGTTCGTGGAGGCGCAGAGCTTCTACTACCAGGGCTTCGCCAGCACGGTCGGCCACATGTGGGAGGACGCCGGCGCGGTGAGCGACCTGTACGAGCACTCTCAGGCCGCGGCCACGGGCGCCCACACCTCGCACGTCAGCGACTCCTGGCACGACCCCGGTAACTACCCGCTCACCGGCACGCTGGCAGAGCAGGTGTGGCGTGCCGGCATGAGCGTGCGCACCTACAACGAGGAGACGGTGCAGCAGGCGCACCTCCTTCCGGAGACGCTCCAGGCCGACACCTCGGTGTTCCCGAACTACGACCTGCACATCCCGGACGCCAAGCGCGAGATGGGGTGGGAGAGCGAGTTCAAGCAGTTCGAGGCGCACAGCTGCAGCGGCGAGCTGGCGCAGGCGTACGGTTCGCACTGCTCGCTGCCGGACTTCGAGTACGTCTATCTCGGCGAGGACCACACGACGGTGGTGGACGAGCCCGGCTACCCCACGATCCAGGCCCAGGTGGCCGACAACGACTACGCGACCGGCAAGCTGATCGACGCCGTCTCCCACAGCCCGGACTGGCGCTCGACGCTGGTGGTCGCGCTCGACGACGACCCGCAGGGCACGGGCGACCACGTCAGCGCGTACCGTGGCTTCGTCGCCGTCGCCAGCCCGTGGATCAAGCGCGGACTGATCACCACCACCCACTACGACCTGACGTCGGCCATCGCGGCCATCGACCGCGTCCTGGGCCTGCCCCCGCTCACCGACTACGCCGCCACCACCCGGCCCCTCGACGAGTTCTTCACCGACAAGCCGAACATGACTCCGTTCAACGTGGACGGCTCGGGCGTCGCGGCCAACCCGTTCGTTGCCCTCCCCGGCGCCAGGCCGAAGTCCGATCCGGGGCACGGCATCTACTCGTTCACGGAGCCGGACGCGACCGACCCGCGCATCACCGGAGCGGCCACGTGGCGGCAGCTGAAGGGCACGGCGCCGCCTCGCCTAAGCGTGCCGTGAGCCCGCTCGGGAAGTGGCCGCCAGCCCTTTGACCTGCTATACACTGACTTAGATTTTATGCAAATAGACCGCTTTACCGTCAAATCCCAGGAAGCCCTCGCGGCCGCTCAGCGGCTGGCCGGAGCGCGGCGCAACCCACAGGTGGCGCCGCAGCACGTGCTGGTCTCGCTGCTCGAGCAGCAGGAGGGCATCGTGGTGCCCGCGCTTCAGCGCGCCGGGGCCGATCCGGAGGGCGTACGGAAGCGCGCCAACGAGGCGCTCGACAAGCTGCCCACCGTCACCGGCGACCCCAGCCAGGCGCCCCCGATCGGCGAGGCCACGGTCAAGCTCCTGGCCCGCGCCGAGGACGAGGCGCGCGGGTTGGGCGACGAGTACGTCTCCACCGAGCACCTGCTGCTGGCGCTGGCCAGCGACCCGCAGATCGACACCGGCGCCACGCGCGACCAGCTGGCCGACGCGGTGGCCGAGGTGCGCGGTCCTCACCGCGTCACGGACCAGAACCCCGAGGAGAAGTACCAGGCGCTGGAGAAGTTCGGCCGCGACCTGACCAAGGCCGCGGAGGAGGGCAAGCTCGACCCGGTCATCGGCCGCGACGACGAGATCCGCCGCGTAATCCAGGTCCTCTCGCGCCGCACCAAGAACAACCCGGTGCTGATCGGCGAGCCCGGCGTCGGCAAGACCGCCATCGTCGAGGGGCTGGCCCAGCGCATCGTGTCCGGCGACGTTCCGGACTCGCTGCGCGACCGCCGCGTGATCGCGCTGGACATCGGCTCGCTGATCGCCGGCGCCAAGTACCGCGGCGAGTTCGAGGACCGGCTGAAGGCCGTCCTCAAGGAGGTCTCCGAGGCGCGCGGCCAGGTCATCCTGTTCATGGACGAGCTGCACACGATCGTGGGCGCCGGCGCCGCCGAGGGCGCCGTCGACGCCGCCAACCTGCTGAAGCCGATGCTCGCCCGCGGCGAGCTGCGCGCGGTGGGCGCCACCACGCTCGACGAGTACCGCAAGCACATCGAGAAGGACGCCGCGCTGGAGCGCCGCTTCCAGCCCGTCTACGTCGAGGAGCCCTCCGTGGAGGACGCCATCGCGATCCTGCGCGGGCTCAAGGAGCGTTACGAGGTGCACCATGGCGTGCGCATCCAGGACTCCGCCATCGTGGCCGCGGCCATGCTCTCCCAGCGCTACATCGCCGACCGCTTCCTGCCCGACAAGGCCAACGACCTGATCGACGAGGCCGCGTCGCGGCTGCGCATCGAGATCGACTCGATGCCCACCGAGATCGACCAGGTCGAGCGCCGCATCCAGCAGCTCGAGATCGAGCTCC
>JAXDIC010000013.1:0-9585 GCA_034664185.1 Thermoleophilaceae bacterium | reverse complement strand
CGAGCTCGGCTAGGCGGCTAAGCCTCCGAGTACTCGCCGAACTCCTCGCGCATCACGCCGGAGACCTCGCCGATCGTGGCGTGCTCCTTCAGCGCGGCGCGGATCGGGTGGAGGAGGTTTCCCTCGCCCTTCGCCACCTCGCGCAACTCCTCGAGGCGCTTGTCGACGGCCTGCTGGTCGCGGTCGGACTTGAACTTCTTCAGCCCCTCGAGCTGCTGGCGCTCCGACTCCGGGTCGACGCGCAGGATCTCCACGTCGTCGATCGTGTCGGTCACGTACTCGTTGACGCCGACCACGATGTCCTGCTTGACGCGGTAGCGCTCGTCGTAGCCCCAGGCCGACTCCTCCACCTCGGCGCGGATGAACTGGATGGCCTCGACCGAGCCGCCCATCTCCTCGACCTTGTCGATCAGCCCCTGCGCCCGCTCCTCGATCTCGTCGGTGAGCGCCTCGACGAAGTAGGAGCCGGCGAACGGGTCGACGGTGTCGGTGGCGCCGGACTCGGCGGCCAGGATCTGCTGCGTGCGCAGCGCGATTCGCGCCGAGCGCTCGCTGGGCAGCGCCAGCGCCTCGTCGAAGCCGTTGGTGTGCAGCGACTGCGTGCCGCCGCACACGGCCGCGAAGCCCTGCAGCGCCACGCGCACGATGTTGTTCTCCGGCTGCTGCGCGGCCAGCGTGACGCCGCCGGTCTGCGTGTGGAAGCGGATGGTCTGCGAGCGCGGGTCCTGGGAGCCGAAGCGCTCGCGCATGATGCGCGCCCACATTCGCCGCACGGCGCGGAACTTGGCCACCTCCTGGAAGACGTTGTTGTGGCCGTTGAAGAAGAAGGCCAGGCGCGGGCCGAACTCGTCGACCTTCAGGCCGGCGTCGATGGCGGCCTGCACGTAGGCGATCGCGTTGGCCAGCGTGAAGCCGACCTCCTGCACCGCCGAGCAGCCCTTCTCGCGCATGTGGTAGCCGGAGATCGAGATCGTGTTCCACTTGGGGATGCGCTCGTTGCAGTATGCGAAGAGGTCGGTGGTCAGGCGCATGGCCGGCACCGGCGGGTAGATGAAGTTGCCGCGGGCGATGTACTCCTTGAGGATGTCGTTCTGCGTGGTTCCGCGCAGCTGCTCGGCCGGCACGCCCTGCTCCTCGCCCACCAGCTCGTAGAGCAGCAGCAGGACCGCGGCCGGCGCGTTGATCGTCATCGACGTGGAGACGTCGGCGAGCGGTATCTGGTCGAACACGCGGCGCATGTCGTCGATCGTGTCGATGGCCACGCCGGTGCGGCCCACCTCGCCCTCGCACAGCGGGTCGTCGGAGTCGCGGCCCAGCTGGGTGGGCAGGTCGAACGCCATCGAAAGGCCCGTCGAGCCGTGGTCGATCAGGTAGCGGAAGCGCTCGTTGGTCTCCCTAGCCGTGGCGTAGCCCGCGTACTGGCGCATCGTCCACGGGCGCTCGCGGTACATCTCCGGGTGGATGCCGCGCGTGAACGGGTAGTCGCCCGGCTCGCCCAGCCGCTGCTCGAGGCCGGGGGCCACGTCGTCGTCGGTGTAGAGCGGCTTGACCTCGATGCCGGAGTCGGTGAAGCGGCGCGGGTCGTCGGGACCGACGATCGGCGCTATGGAGGGCTTGTGCTCGGGCGTGGTGGCCATTGTCGCGCTGGGAGAGGATATTGCGGCCGGGAGGCACCGCTCCGGTTGCGACCGGATGATTCCAACCGGTTTGGGGTATAGGCAGCGCTTCTGTGGCCGACGATGTGGACCGTGGATGGAGTGCGCCTCACAACGCCGGTTGCTAGCTACGGCGGCGTATCGCTTGCCGTGACCCTCTCGTTTGCCTCGCCAGTCGGGGCGGCGGAGGGTTGCGGCGACGCGATCGTCTCGACCCAGTGGTCGCAGCCGCTGGCCCTCTCAGCCCGCATCGCCGCGCTTCCGGGCGCGTAAGCTCAGGCGGGTGGAGGTAACCGTCCGGCTGTTCGCGATGCTGCGTGAGCGCGCGGGCGCCGGCGAGGTGACGCTGGAGCTGCCCGAAGGCGCGCGCGTGCGCGACGCCATCGTCGCGCTGGGGGCGGTGGCCGAGGGCATGCCCGTCGTTATGGCCGTGAACCGCGAGTACGCGGCCGAGGACGCCGTGCTGGACGCCGGCGACGAGCTGGCCCTGATCCCTCCGGTCAGCGGCGGGGCCACCGCCGTGGGCCACGCGCGGGTGACCGCCGACCCACTGTCGCTGGACGTCCTGACGGCCCGGGTTCGCGATCCGCGCGCCGGCGCGGTGGTGACGTTCCAGGGAGTGACGCGCGAGGTGGAGCGGCTGGAGTACGAGGCCTACCTGGAGATGGCCGAGGAGCGGCTGGCGGAGATCGTGGCGACCGCGATCGAGCGCCACGGCCTGTGCGCGGCGGCGGCCGAGCACCGGGTGGGAGCCGTGCCCCGCTCCGAGCCCAGCGTGGCCGTGGCCGTCTCTGCCCCGCACCGGCCGGAGGCGTTCGCGGGCGCGCGCGAGATCATCGACCGCGTGAAGGCGGAAGTCCCGATCTGGAAGAAGGAGGTGGAGGGTGGCGAGGGGCGCTGGGTCGAGGGCACGAGGCCCTGAGCTGGGCGAGCGCCTGAGGGCGCTGCCGTCGGTGGAGGCGCTGGCGGCGTCGCTGGAGCGCGACGGGGCCACGCACGCGCTGGCCGTGCGCGCGGCGCGCGAGGCGATCGCGGCGCGCCGCGAGGCGATCGAGGCGGGAGCGGCGGGCGATGCCGCCGGGCTGGAGGACGACGCGCGCGCGCGGATGGCCGGGGCGTCGCTCGCCTCCCTGCGTCAGGTGCTGAACGCCACCGGGGTGATCGTGCACACCAACCTGGGGCGCGCGCCGCTGCCCGCCGCCGCGATTGACGCCGTGGCGGACGCCGCTCGCGGGTACTCCAACCTGGAGTACGACCTGGCGGAGGGCGGCCGCGGCTCGCGCCAGGCGCACGTCGAGGACCTGCTGCGCGAGCTGACCGGAGCCGAGGCCGCGATGGCCGTGAACAACTGCGCCGGCGCCGTGCTGCTGGCGGCGGCCGCGCTGGCCGCCGGTCGCGATCTGGTGGTCTCGCGCGGCCAGCTGGTGGAGATCGGCGGCTCGTTCCGCATCCCGGACGTGGTGGCGCAGTCGGGCGCGCGCCTGGTGGAGGTGGGCACCACCAACCGCACGCGGCGCTCCGACTACGAGCGCGCGCTGGGACCGCAGACCGGCGCCGTGCTGCGCGCCCACCCGTCCAACTTCCGCACGCTGGGCTTCGTGCAGGAGGTGGAGATCGAGGAGCTGTGCCAGCTGGCGCGCGGCCACGGGGCGCCGGTGGTGGACGACCTGGGCTCGGGCGCGCTCGCCCGCGGATTGCCCGAGCTGGCCGACGAGCCGCCCGTGCGGCGCTCGGTCGCGGCCGGCTGCGCCGTGGTGTGCTTCTCCGGCGACAAGCTGCTGGGCGGGCCGCAGGCAGGCGTGATGGCGGGAACGCGCGACGCGATCGAGCGCTGCCGGTCGCATCCGCTGGCGCGCGCGGTGCGGATCGACAAGCTGTCGCTGGCGGCTCTGGCGGCCACGCTGCGGATCTACCGCGATCCGGCGGCAGCCGTCCGCGAGGTGCCGGTGCTGCGGATGCTGACGGCCGGCGAGTCCGAGCTGCGCGCTCGCGCCGAGTCGATGCGCGAGCGGATCGCGGCAGCGGGGGTGGAGGCCACCGTGATGACGGCGACCGCGAAGGTGGGCGGCGGCGCGCTGCCGCTGCTCGAGCTGGAGGGACCGGTGTGCGCCGTCGACCCCGGCCCGCTGGGCGTGGACGAGCTGTCGCGCCGGCTGCGCCGCGGCGACCCGCCGGTGGTCGCTCGCGCCCGTGACGGCTGGTTGGTGCTCGACCCCCGTACGCTGGACGACGCGGCCGCAGGGTTGGCGGCGACCGCTGTTGCCCACGCCTTCCGGTAGCCACCCGCTCGGAGATGGCCCCTCGACGCGACGATCGGCCGCCGCTCACCCTGGGCACGGCTGGGCACATCGATCATGGCAAGACCGCTCTGGTCGACGTGCTCACCGGGAAGAACACGGATCGGCTGCCGGAGGAGCGCTCCCGCGGAATATCGATCGAGCTGGGCTACGCGCCGCTGGTGCTGCCCAGCGGCAGGCAGCTGTCGGTGGTGGACGTGCCCGGGCACGAGCGCTTCGTGCGCACGATGGTGGCCGGCGCGTCCGGGGTGGACATGTTCCTCCTCTGCGTGGCGGCCGACGACGGCGTGATGCCGCAGACCCGCGAGCACCTGGCCGTGCTGCGCCACCTGGGCGTGGGCGCCGGGGTGGTGGCGATCACGAAGGCCGACATCGGCGAGCCCGAGCTGGCCGCCCAGGAGGCCGCCGAGCTGCTGCCCGGCGTTCCCGTCGTGACGGTCTCGGCCACCAAGCGCACCGGTCTGGACGAGCTGCGGGCGGCGCTGGACGACGTGGCCGCCGGCCTGCCGGGCCGCGCCGGCGACGGCGGGCCGGCGCGGCTGCACGTTGATCGCTCGTTCACGCTGCGCGGCATCGGCACTGTGGTTACGGGCACGCTGTGGTCGGGACGGATCGGCGCGGGCGACCAGGTGCGCGTCCTGCCGCGCGGGCTGGAGGCGCGGGTGCGCTCGGTGCAGGTGCACGACCAGCCCGTGGAGCGCGCCGAGGCGGGCCAGCGCGTGGCGCTCAACCTGGTTGGCGTGGGGTGGCGCGAGCTGGGCCGCGGCGACGTGGTGACAGAGCCCGGGGCGCCGTTCGCCGCCGGGTACCTGCTGGACGCGGCCGTGCAGCTCGAGCCGGGCGCGCGGCCGCTGCGGCGCGGGGAGCGGGTGCACGTGCACCACGGCACGCGCGAGGCGCCCGCTCGCGTGGTGCCGTTGGAGGGAGAGCAGATCGCTCCGGGAGTCCGCGCGTACGCGCAGCTGCGGTTGGAGGTGCCGCTGGTGGCGTCGGCGGGCGACCGGCTGATCGTTCGCCAGCTGGCTCCCCCGGACACGGTGGGCGGCGGCGTGGTGGTGGACGCCGCGCCGCGCAAGCACGGTCCGGGCGCGGAGGCGGTCGAGCGGCTGCGCGCGCTGGAGCGCGGCGAGCCGGTCGATGCGCCCCAGGCGGCCGAGGAGCCCGACCGCGAGCCGCCCGCGGAGCCCGCTCCGAGCCCGCTGGACGACGCCTCGCTGCACGTCGCCGCGCTGCTGCGATCCGACGGCGGCGCGCCGCGCGCGCACGCCGACCTGGCCGTGGCCGCCGGTCTGGACCTGGGCGAGACCGAGGCCAGGCTGGTGCTGCTGGAGAGGGCGGGACAGGCGGTGCGGGTGGGCCGCAACCTGCACTTCCACGCCGAGCCCCTGGCCGAGCTGGAGGCGCGCGTGGTGGCCATCTGCCAGCGCGACGGCCAGACGACGATCGCTGCGCTGCGCGACGAGCTGGGCAGCTCGCGCAAGCTGGCCCAGGCCGTGCTCGAGCACCTCGATCGCACGCGCGTCACCCGCCGCGACGGCGACGTGCACGTGCTGCGCCGCGGCGCCGCCGGCTAGGTGAGAACCGGCCCCGTCGTTCGCCCGGGCGCGCCGCGAACAGCAGCAATGAGAGCGGCGCGGAGCCGCGGTGAGCAGCTTTGTATGACCTATAGGTCAGAACAAGCTGCACTCGACTATGGGCGCAGCCGCCCCATCCGGGCGAACGTCCATTTGACCACCCCATGACGTGGTGGAATGGACGCCGGCGTCTAGGGCGTCTGCAGCACCCTGTCGGAGAGGTGCGGGTCCAGCCGCAGGAGGTCCAGCGACCCGGTGGTCTGGGGTAGCGGCTTCTCGGCGCGGAGCCGGATGAGCGTGAAGGTGGACGCATCGCGGCGCTCGACCAGGCGAAAGCCCGGCAGGGTGGGGGTGGGCGGCCGCGGCGGCCGGCCCGTCTCGCCCGGCAGACGGCCCGCGACGGCCAGTAGGTCGATCTCGCGCACGGCGACGGGCTGCGACGGGAACTGCCGCAGCCGGTGGGTGTAAACGCCCAGCACGATCGACCCGTTGACCGGGCTGATCACGATCGCGCGGCTGGTTCGCGCCGGGCCGAGGGCTCGCGCCGCCGCGCGCCAATCGTTGCGCTGGAACTCGGGCTTCAGGTCGATCCCCACGATCGCCGCCAGGCCGAGAGCGCACAGCGCCGCGGCCGCCAGTGGCCCCGCGAGGCCGGCGCGCCGAGCACCGAACCCGGCCGCCAGCACGAGGACGAAGGGCAGGCAGCCCCCGATCACGTTGCGAGTGAGCAGGTAGTCCGCGCCGGCGACCGATAGGAGCAGAGGGATGCCCACCGCCGCGGCCACGAACGCCGCGGCGATGCCCAGACCGCGCCGCTCCTGGGCGTCGGTCCGCGTCAGCGCCAGCCACAGGCCGAACGCGGCCAGCACGGCCGCCGCTACGGCGATCGGCACCTCGCCAGGCGACGCGTAGCCCACCAGGAACTGCTTCGGCACCTGCGCCAAGCGGGTGCCCAGGGCGATGTTCTTGATATAGGCGGAGCCGCCGTGGTTGGCCTGGTAGAGCGCCAGCGGCAGCAGCGCCGCGCCCGCCGCGCCGACGCCGAGCACCGCGCGCACGACGTAGCGTCGTGGCTGCCCTCGCAGCAGCAGCCACGCCGCCTGCGGGATGACGAGGAACAGCGCGAAGTAGTGGGTGGTCAGCGCCAGCGCGGCGGCGACGGCCCAGCGCCAGAGGGCGAGCGAGCTCGCGCGCTCCCCGCCGCGCTCGTCGAGCGCTCGCTGGAAGAGCAGGATCGTCAACCCCGACATCGGCACCAGCAGCGCGTACGAGCGCGCCTCCTGCGAGTACCAGACGAGCAGCGGGCTGAACGCCGCCAGTGCGGCCGCCACCAGTCCCGCGCGCCGGGACAAGAGCTGCCGCCCCAGCGCGTAGGCCAGCGGGATCGTGGCCGTGCCCAGCAGGGCCGACAGCGTCCGGACACCCACCTCGCCGGTGCCGAACGGCCGCGTCCACAGCCATGCCAGCACGTAGTACAGCGGACCGGTCAGCTCCCGCTTGTGGACCTGGCTGAGCATCGCGCCCAGGTCCATCCGGAGCAGCCGCACCGTGATGCCCTCGTCCAGCCACAGGCTCTGGACGTCGAGCGTGGAGAACCGAACCGCGGCGCCGGCGGACACGATGGCGAGCAGAGCGAGCTGCAGGCGGGTCAGCCGCCGCGGGGACACGGGCGGGCGAGGATATCCCGGCGCGGGGTGGGCCTACGGGGCGAACTCGCCGCCGGAGCCGGCGGACGACGAGGAGGAGCGCGAGCCGGAGCCGCTGCGCGCGCTGGTGGGCGCTGCGCGAGGCGGCGGTCGCGGGCCCGCGGGATCCGGTGTGAACTCTCCGCTGGCGGGAGCTGTTGTCGCCGTTGCGGGCGACCGCGGGGGCGCGGCCGGCCTTCGTTTCGCCGCAGCCGGTGGCGCCGGGTGCGAGCCGCCGCGCGCGCCGCCGGCGGTCGCCCGCCCGCGTGCGACGGCGGTGCTGGCGCCGAGCTGGGCGAATCCGGGAGCCCGTGGGGGAGACCAGGAGCGAGCGGGCCGCGAGGCGGTGGTCCGGTGGTGGGCCCGCGGGGTGGCGGCCTGCTCCAGTGACCGCACGGCAGCCGCGCCCCCGCCGGCCAGCACGACCGACGACGCGGCCACGGCCGCCAGCTTGTGCGCGGTGGCCACCTCGGCCGTCTGCTGCCAGCGCATGGCGGTCTCCTGCGCTCGCGTGTGCAGCCACCCGGCCGCGGCGTCCGCGCGCCCGTGCAGACCGCCGCGCAGCAGTCCCCACAGCGACGCGGCCGCGGGTGCGGGGAGGAGGGCGGCCGCGCGGGCGGGAGCGGCGCGGTACTCGCGCAGCCGCGCCCTGCACGCCAGGCAGCCGCGCATGTGCCCGCGCAGCACGGCCAGGTCGTCGGACTCCAGCTCGCCGTCGGCCAGCGCCGAGAGGAGCGGCGCAAGTCGCTCGCACTCGGCCCCGGCCTCGATCCCCGCCACGCGGTCGAGGAAGCTGCGCCGGCCCTCGGAGAGGCAGCGGTTGACCTTGGTGTACGTCCACCCCGTCGCGTCGCAGATCTCCTGGTACGACAGCCCCTGCGCCTTCAGCGTCAGCGCGCGCACCTCGTGCGGCTTGAGCCGTCGCAGCGCCTCGGCTCCCACGCGCAGGCGGTCGCGGCGCTCGGCCAGCTCCGCCGGTCCCGGAGCCGAGCCGGCCAGCGGCTCGATCGCGTCGGCGTCGACGGGCACGCCGTGGCGCGCGCGCTGGCGGCGGAGGGCGAAGGCCTCGTGCTTGACCACCGTCTTGAGCCATGGCACGAGCTCGTCCGCGTCGGCGCTGGGCGCGCGCGTGAGCAGGATCTCGATCGCGCGCTGGTAGGCGTCCTCGGCGTCCTCGCGCGTGGCCGAGTAGCGGCGGGCCGTGCCCATCACCTGCGCGCCGTGTCGGCGGATCAGCTCGACCACGGCGGGGTCGACCTCGGCGCGCGGCGGGCGCGGAGTGGGCGGTTGGTTGGTCGTTTGCGTTGCTGTGTCCACGGCTGGAATTCGATCCTCCGCCCGCAGTAGGAGCGACGGCAAGCGACTCGCCCCCATCGGGGGATGCACGCCCGGCGCAAACTGCGGGCTCTCCGTTGCCGCGGCACCCGTGTGGGGTGTCACTTGCGCCGCGAGCCGCGAACGGAGAAGATGCGCGCGAGGGGAAAGCCGTATTGAGTAAAACCGTGGTCGAGGGGGTCCGGGAACCGCGCCTGCACGGGCGCAGGAACGGTCACGTCCGGGGCAGGCCGCTGGCCTGCGTGATGGGCAACACCAACCTGATCCGGGCGCTGGGCATGGCCGGCATCCGCTCCGCCCCGGTCGCCCGCCCGGACAGCCCGATGGCGTACTCGCGCTTCGTGGACGAGCGCATCGAGTGGTCCGACAACTGGGGCGACGCGCGGGCGATGTGCCGCAACCTGCTGGCGTTCGCCGAGAGCCAGCGCGAGCCGCCGCTCTTGTTCTTCCAGCACGACGGCGACCTGATGCTGGTGTCCCGCAACCGCGACACGCTGTCCCACGCGATGCGCTTCACGATCGCCGACGCCCAGCTGGTGGAGCGCCTGATCGACAAGACGCGCTTCGCGCTCCTCGCGGAGGGGCTGGGCCTGCCGGTTCCGCGCTCGGTCGTGCTCGTGCCCGCCACCCACCCCGACCCACCCGACCTCGCGCTGGACTACCCGGTCGTGCTCAAGCCGCTCACCCGGCGCGACCTGGTGTGGCGGCCGCTGGCCGGCAAGGCGAAGGCGCTGGAGGTGGAGTCGCCGCGGCGGCTAGCAGAGCTGTGGCCGGCGCTGGTGGCGGCCGACGTGGACCTGGTGGCGCAGGAGCTGGTAGAGGGCGGCGAGGAGCGCATCGAGAGCTACCACGCCTACGTGGATGACCGCGACGAGGTGGCGGGCGAGTTCACCGGCCGCAAGATCAGGACCTTTCCCGCGCGCTTCGGCGAGACCACCGCGCTGGAGATCGCCGACGAGGGCGACGTGCGCGAGCTGGGACGTCATTGCGTGAGCGAGCTGGGCCTGCGGGGGGTGGCCAAGCTCGACTTCAAGCGCGC
>JAXDIC010000079.1:0-5138 GCA_034664185.1 Thermoleophilaceae bacterium | reverse complement strand
GCGTCTTAGACTCGCCCCACGGGCCGGAGTAGCTCAACTGGTAGAGCAGCCGCCTTGTAAGCGGCAGGCTAGGGGTTCGAGTCCCCTCTCCGGCTTTTTGGAGGAGATTGCTCGACTGGTGCGGGCGGAGCGGGTAGGTTGCGCCCGTGACGCAGCGCGAGGCGGCAAGGGACACACGCCAGCTGCTCGAGACGGCCGGCGGCGACGTCTTCGAGCTGGTCATCCTCGCGCGCAGGCTCGTCGCCGAGCGGTTCTTCGGATACGCGCGGGAGGTGCTGCAGCGCGCCCGCGAAGTCGCACCCGAGGACACGCCCGAGGAGCTACGCCGCTGGATGGCCGAGCAGCAGGCGTACTGCACCTTCAAGGACCCCGACCTGCCGCTGGGGCCGCGGCTGGACCGCGCGCACGAGCTCTTGGAGACGGCGACTGACCTCGCCGCGACCAGCGCGGCTCCCGCGCTGCTCGGCCTGGCCGGCGACGTGTGGATGCGCAAGTGGGAGGCGGACGCCCAGACCCGCCACCTCGAGCGAGCGCTGGCCTACTACCGCCGCGGGTGCGCGGAGGACAAGCGCGGGTCGGGCGCCGAGTGGGGCTACAACGGGGTCAAGGCCGCGCTGGTCCTGGACCTGATCGCCTCGCTCGAGGCGACCGAGGCCATGGACGCCGGCACCACCTCGGACGTCGCCGGGATCCGGCGTGGCGAGGCGGAGAGGATCCGCTTGGAGGTCGTGCTGCAGCTGCCGGCGCGTGTGGGCGCGGCCGGCGACGTGCCGGACTCGGAGTTCTGGCCCCTGATCACGATCGCGGAGGCTCAGTTCGGGCTCGGCCACTACGACGAGGCCAGCGCTCTCCTGGCCAGGGCGCGAGCGGGGCGCGAGGATCGCCCGTGGTAGCTCGAGTCCACGGCGCGCCACCTCGCCGCCCTGCTGCGGGTCGCGCCCGAGGCCACTGCCGGCGAGCCCGACCAGCGGGGACTCGATGTGCTGCGCGCCTTCCTCGGGGAGAAGATGGCGGCCGGCGCCCGGACCGCCTATCGCGGGAAGGTGGGCCTGGCGCTCTCCGGCGGCGGCTTCCGCGCCTCGCTCTTCCACATCGGCGTGCTGGCCAGGCTCGCCGAGCTGGACGTCCTGCGCGAGGTGGAGGTGCTCTCGTGCGTCTCGGGCGGGTCGATCGTGGGCGCCCACTGGTACCTCCAGGTGCGCGAGCTGCTCAGGGCCCCGCGACCGGAGTTCCTGGACGCGGACGGGGCCATCAAGCGCGAGGCGTACATCAAGCTCGTCGAGGAGACGGCGGACGCCTTCGTCAGGGGCGTGAAGAGCAACATGAGGCTGCGGGCGATCGGGGCGACCGGGCACAACGTCAGGTCGATCTTCGACCCCGCCGTGACGCGCACGACCCGGCTGGGCCAGCTGTATGAGAGCGAGCTGTACGCGCAGGTCCGGGATGGAACGGCGCCCGAGGACGAGCGGTACATCAGCAAGCTCTACATCGAGCCGGGCGACGAGACGGGTGAGCGGCCGTTCTCTCCGCGAGCGGACAACTGGCATCGGAGGGACAAGGTCCCCATCCTCGTCCTGAACGCCACGACGCTGAACAGCGGGCACAACTGGCAGTTCACGGCGTCATGGATGGGCGAGCCGGCGTCCGGCATGGACGAGGACGTCGACCCCGCGCCGCGGCTGCGTCGAGTCCCGTACGACAGCGCCAACCGGCAGGTCCGGCTGGGCGATGCGGTGGCCGCGTCGGCCTGCGTCCCCGGGCTCTTCGAGCCGCTGATGCTGGCCGACCTGTATCGCGACGACTCCGCCGACCGCGGGGAGCGCGACTGGACGGTGGGGCTGGTGGACGGCGGCGTCCACGACAACGAGGGCACCGACAGCCTGCTGACCGAGGACTGCGGCGTGATCGTCGTGAGCGACGCGAGCGGCCAGAAGAAGCCCAAGAAGACGGCAGGCCAGGCGATCCTCGGCGTGCTGCTTCGCACCACGGGCATCCTCAAGGCGCGCGTGCGCGAGGCCGAGTGGCGCGAGCTGGAGGCCCGCCGGGAGGCGGGGTCGCTGCAGGGCCTCGCCTACGTCCATCTGCGCAAGGACCTGGACAGCCCGGCGGTGCCCTGGGTCGGCGCTTCCCGCTGGGAGCCGCTCGACGACGCGCCCCCGCCCTCCACGCCGCCCGGGGCCGCCCCGCCGCGCGAGGGGATGACGTACTACGGCGTGCGCAAGGACGTGCAGGACCTGCTGGCCGAGATACGGACGGACCTCGACTCGTTCACCGAGATGGAGGCGTACGCGCTCATGACAAGCGGCTACCTGATGACCAAGGAGCGGTTTGGCAGGGGCGTCGCGGACCTCCGGCGCTCGGCCCCGAGCGAGGCCTGGCGATTCCTCGCCGTCAGGGACCAGATGTGTGACCCGGACTTGGAGCCGCGGGAGCTGAAGGCCGTGCTGCGCGCCGGTAAGAGCCTCTGGCTCAAGCCGTGGATCCTGTCGGCTCCCCTGAGGCGAGCCAGCGTGCCGCTGGCGCTCGTGCTGGTGCCGCTGCTCCTCGTGCTGTCGATCGTCGCGCTCGGCATGGCGGCCGGCGTGGGGGTGGCGCTTGGCGTGGCCAACCTGGCGTCCGCGATCGGCAGGTGGCGTCGCCACGCCCGCGCCCCCGAGCGAAAGACGAGCGTCCCCGACGCGGTGCAGCGCGTGGTGCTGGGCTCGCTTCTGGCCACGGCCGGATCGGTGGTGGCATGGGCGTACATGAGGCTGTTCGACCCGCACTACCTGGACGCCGGGCGCGTCGGGGCACGCCGGGGCTGAGGCACGGCGCTACAGCGCCAGCTCGGTCGCGTCCGCGCGCAGCTTCGCCGTGTGGGCGCGGGCGACGTCGTAGTCGCGCACGTTCGCGAGGATGAACTCCTCCAGTGCGGTCCCCGGTGCCACCCGGTCGCGCACCAGGCGGAGCACCTCGGGCTGACCCAGCGCCTGGTAGCGACGGCCGTGGGCAGGCACCTCCGCCAGCGCGATCTCCACGCCGCCCGCCGTCAGGCAGCCGTGCCGGGACACGAACGCGCCGACCTCGCCGGGCGCGTCGGCGCCCTCCAGGGTCAGCTCGACGTCCCGCAGCAGCTGGTGGCGCCCGTTGATCTCCCAGGCGGCGACACGCTCGAGCTGCGCTTCGGTGAGCAGGGCCACGAAGGTCTCCACCGTCGTGCCCGGTGAGCGCTGGAGGGTGGCCGGCACCGAGCCATAGACGGCGATGTGGGCGGAGTACACGACGTCCAGCCCACCCAGGGTGCCGCGCAGGAGAGGCGTAACGGCCTGGCGGGCCTCCGGGAACTTCCAGCGCATCCCGCTCGGCGACGCGTTCGACCCGTAGGCCAGCACCGGCGTGCGCCGCCCTCCCAGCGCGTCGGCTGGCAGCCCGGCGTCCTCGCACGCGTCCGCCAGGCTGCCCTCGGCCGACTCGGCGCGCACGCGGCTGGACCCCAGGTCGAGCATGTCCAGCTCGATCAACTCCAGCTCCCGGTCGCCCACCACGACGACCGACGTGCTGGGACGCGCGAACGGGTATCCCAGCGCGCGCAAGACGATCTCCTCCTCGGAGGGTGCCGCGGACATGCGGCGGCGAGCATAAGGAGGCCCGCCCGGGCGCGCGCATAACCTGCCCGCGATGCGGGACCGTCACGTGCCGATCGTCCTCGCGGTGTGCGCCCTGGCGGCGGCGCTGCGGTTCGCCACGCTCGGGGTCCAGAGCTTCAGCGCCGACGAGGGCGTCACCCTCGCCCTGCTCCACCTGCCGCTCGGCAAGATGCTGTCCACGATTCCGCACACGGAGTCGACACCGCCGCTCTACTACGTCGTGGCCTGGCTGTGGACACGGCTGTTCGGCAGGGACGAGGTGGGGCTGCGCTCGCTGTCCGCGCTGTGCGGAACGGCCGCGGTGCCGGCGCTGTACGCGGCGGGCGCCGAGCTGGCGTCCCGGCGGGCGGGCGTCGTCGCGGCGCTGCTGGCCGCCGTCAGCCCGCTGCTCGTCTGGTACTCGCAGGAGGGGCGCTCCTACGGCCTGCTCACCCTGCTGGCGGCACTGTCGCTCCTGTTCTTCGCCCGTGCCCTCCGGGGCGAGCGGTGGCCCCCGTTGCTGGGCTGGGCGGCGGTCTCGGCGCTGGCGATCGCCACCCACTACTACGCGGGCTTCCTAGTCGGCGCCGAGGCGGTCTGGCTGTTGTGGCGGGCGCCCGCCCGCCGTCGCGCGCTTGGGGCCGTGGCCGGCGTGGGCGCGGCCGCCGCGGCCCTCCTGCCGCTGGCGCTCGACCAGCGCTCCAACGGTCACTTCTCGTCGTTCGTGGCCGGCAGCGGGCTGGGTCAGCGCGTCAAGGAGGTGCCGAAGAAGTTCCTGGTGGGCGAGCAGGGCACGCCCGGCGACTACGGGCCGCTCGTCGAGACGCTGGTGCCCGTAGCGGTCGTGCTGGCGCTCGTGGCGCTGGCGCTGCTCGCCCTCCGCGCGGACGCGCGTGAGCGCAGGGGCGCGGCCGTGGCCGGGTTGCTGGCCGCGGCGGCGATCGGCGCGCCGCTGGCGATCTCGGTCGCCGGCGCGGACGTGTTCGCGGCCTACCTGCTGATCGCCGCGTGGCTGCCGGCCGCGGTCCTCGTGGCGGCAGGCTTGGGTGCGCGCCGCGCCGGCGCCGCCGGGCTGGCCGTGGCGGGGCTGCTCGCGGCGCTGATGGGCACGGTCACCGTGTACGTGGCGGCCAGCCCCACGCTGCAGCGGCCGGACGTGCGCGCCGCGGCCCGGGCCATCGGCGCGCCGCGGGGCCCTCGCCTGATCCTGATCTCGCCCGCGGGCGCGATGCATCCGCTGCGCGTCTACACACGCGGCCTGAGCGACATGCCGCAGGCGGGCGCGACCGTCGTCGAGATCGACGTGATCGGCATGCGCTCCCGCGACGAGAGCACACGCGATCGGCTGGGGCTCCGCGCTGAGCGCCTGCGGCTGCCGGCCGGCTTCCGGGTGGTCGGGCGCGAGGTCGGCGGCCGGCTGACTCTGGTCCGCCTGGTGGCGCGGGCGCCGCGCCTGGTGGCACCCACGGAGCTCGGCGCACTGAGGCTGGGCGCGGGCGACGCGGCCGCCGCGGTGCAGCGAGCTGGCTGACC